>CANNTX010000034.1 GCA_947522695.1 uncultured Bacilli bacterium
TATACATTATGAAATATAAATTATTTTTAGAAGTTTTATTACCGATATAATTTACTAAATTGATACTATATTGATACTATAATGTATATGAAAAGATAAATAAAAAATAATTTGATTAACTCAACTATGAGTTCGTGTTTAATCTATGAAAAGTAGTATATAATTTATTTGAAAGGAGAAATACTAAATGGATCAAATTAAGATTGGTAAGTTTATTCAAGAAAAAAGAAAAGAAAAAGGATTAACGCAAAGTGATTTAGCAGAAAAATTAAATGTGACCGATAGAGCTATTTCTAAATGGGAAAATGGAAACTGTATTCCAGATATATCTAATATTCCAGAATTATGTAAGATATTAAATATAACCATAAATGATTTATTTAGCGGTAGTGTTATAGATATGAAAGACAATGAAAAAAAATTAGAAGAAAACCTCCTTGAAATGATAAGAATTAAAGAGCAAAGAGATAGGGAATTACTTGTCTTAGAAATATTTATTGGAATAATGGTTTCAATAATAATGTTTCTTTGCATTATTACTCCATTATTTGTTCAAATGGAGAATTGGATAAGAATAATACTTGTCGTATTTGGCACTATACCTTTTATTATTGGAATTAGTTATGCAATTAGAATTGAAAAAATTGCTGGATATTATGAATGTTCAAAATGTAATTATAAATATATTCCAACCTATAAAAGTGTTTTGTTTTCTATGCATTTTAATAGAACAAGAAAAATGAAATGTCCTAATTGTAATAAAAAAACTTGGCATAAAAAAGTTATAAGTAAATAACAAATTTCAACATATCAGTAAGACTAGAAAAAGATCAGTTTTTTAATTCTATAAACAAAAAAAGAAAATACTTAAAAATAATCTATTTTTTTCAAATATCTTCTTTTAAACTTTTAACATAATTTTTATATTTTTTAAATTCTTCATCATCCTCATTAATTTGTAATACATAAAGAATTCTTCCGTATAATTTATTTAAATAATTTTTAGGTTTAATATTAATACCACATTTTTCTAAATGAGAATCTATTCCAAATTTATTAATATAATAAATTTCTTGCCTTATCTTACTACGATATTTTATATTAACTTGCATTTTTTCATTAACTACAATCCCTGTTACATTTTGGTTAGAAGAATTATATATAACATGAATTTTACTATCATTTAATTCTAAGCCTAGTTTATACAACATTTTTCTAACTTTAATTATTATCTCATTTGGACTAAATTCACCCGAAAAAGTCATATCATCAGAATATCTAGTATAAGAAATATTTTTTTCTTCACACCAAAGTCCTAATTCTTCATCAAATTCCTTCATTACTAAATTTGATATATAAGCAGATGTTGGTGAACCTTGAGTTAAATGATCATCATATGTACATAAATATGTTAATAACATACCAACAGATTTAGGAAAATAATCTATTGAAAAACACGAGTTATATACATCTAAAAATGATATATTTTCAAAGAAATTTTTAATATCTAACTTTAAAATCATTTCTTTATTAACATGAGGAAAAGCATTATCCTTTAGACAAATTCCCTTATAATATGCCTTTGCATATTTTGATATTTTTTTATTATTTAATATGTTAACTAAAATTCTTTTCTGAATTTGTTTTAAAGTTTTACTCGGTTCATATATAGTTCTATATTTCCCATTATGTTTTTTTATTTTATATATTCTATAGTTTTTTTCAATATTATTACTAATAGAATAAATGGTTTTTATATATTTTTTCTCTTCTTTACAATCAATTAAATTAAGAGATAGTAAAAACTCATTACATTCTTTTACACCTATGTATTTCCACATTTTACTACCTCCTAATATGCAGTACTAACGATATTGTAATATGGAAATGGACATAAAGCGAAGTGAAACGAAGCGGCTACACAACGTGTAGAATTGTCCTTTGAAGTATTACTATTTATTCGTCTATAATTAATTTAGTCCCTTAACGACTCGTTAAAGTAGGAAAAATTTCCAATCACTACTGCAAAAATATTATAGCATATTTTTAACCAATCTTTTCAATATTATTTGTTTAACATATATTAAATTAATAAAATCGTTAATTAAACCGAAAATTTCTTTATTTACTTTTAAAACTCTTAAATTTAACATAACATCCATAAAACAATATCATTCCCGTAGTACATAAAATAATATCATCAACATCAAATATTCCAACTTTAAAAATATATTGTGATACTTCAATAACAATTATAATGATTAAAGATAACATAAAATTCATACTAAATTTTTTTACATTAAATAATTCTATAATAAAATATTCCAAAGGCATAAATACTAATAAATTGCCAAAAAAATTTATAATAATTGAATATATACTTGAACTATTAAATATATCAATTATTAACTTAAAAGGAATTAAATTATAACCATCAACATGATTAAATCTTGCAAAGAATACCATATTAAACATTAAAATTATATAATAAACAAAGATAATTATTTTTGAAAACTTGTTAACTTTATTTTTTTCTTCAATCTTTTCCACATATTTATCGTTATAAATTTTATTAGCGATTATAATTAATATACCTGCTAATATAACTATACCTAATCTTATAAAGTAATTAACTTCTATTCCTTGATTGTATTCTAATCTTAAATAAATTAAGAATACTATAATTGATAATATATATAAAGAAACCACTAATTTAAAATAAATATTATTTTTATTATATTTATTCAATTCATCATATTTAATCAAGTTTTCAATATTACTTTCATTATCTTCACCATTTAATATTTCTGCAACATCAACATTAAGAGCTTTTGCTAATGGAATTAATAATGATATATCAGGTGTTCCTCTTCCTGTTTCCCATCTTGATACAGCTTTTTCTGTAACAAATAATTTATTTGATAATTCTTCCTGCGTTATACCAATATCTTTTCTTTTTTGTTTTATAAACTTAGAAATTTTTTCAATATTCATTATCTTCACCTGCCGATTCACAATTATGAGTTTCTAAATATGATTCATATTCATCTTTTGTTTTTTCATTACGTGCGTTATAAGATATATTTATTATATCATCTATTTTTAAAATCTCATAATGTTTACCTATACTATAATGAAATCCATCCATTGCTCCAGCAGAGTATGAATATATTTCATAATTATTATCACAATAATAGTGCGTATCATTATATATATCAATTTTATCTGTTTCTTCATCTAATCTCGTACCAAATGTTAGTAGATAACCAAAAAGTAATGGTCCAAAAAATATACAAACAAATAAAACTAACAAACCAGATATTATTTTTATAGTGTTATCCTCCATAAATCCTGTTACACAAATTAATATTATATTAGAAAAACCAAAAAATAATTGTAGCGCATTTTTAGAAAATATTAGTATTACCAAGTAAATAATAAGTATTGAAGATCTATATTTTATCTTCTTTCTAAAAATAGTCAAAATCAAAGCATTTATAATCATTAAAACAATCATAAATATTTGGTATAGTAATCCATGAATTTTTAAGTTGTATAAAATTATATTGCTTATCATAAATAGCATCATCATATAACCAGCATAATTCTTAATAAAATTTTTCATCATAAATTTTCCTTCTTTCTAAATAAATTTTATTATTAACCTCAAAATAAAGCATCCTACGAATCGTAGGAAAAATAAAAAACTTCATAAAAATATATCTAATTAATTTTATTAATGATAAAATGTATGTGAAAAGAGGTATTATATGAAAAATGAAACAACAAATTATAAAGTTAAATATGCAGTTATGGAAATTAATAGAACTATTAATGACAAAGGAATTAGTAGAACTTATGCATATTATATTCCTGCTAAATGTTATGTAATTGCCAAAAAAGAAAGATATTTAAGTACAGGAGAAATAAAAATATTTTATGATGTTGTGTTTATTACTCCAAGTTATTCTAATCCATTAGAACCAAATATTCCTGAATATAATATATATGGAACTTGTACAAATTCATTAAATATAGATAAAATTTTTGATACATATGGAGAAGCAAAAAATGAAGCAAATACAAAAAATATTAATTATTACAGATATTTAAGAACTCAATTATCCTGTAGTAATGGTATAAAAAAACAATTAGAAATTTTAAATAATAATTATAAACTTTTAACTAAGTATGGCCAAGAACTAGAAAGCCATTTATTAGATATAACTGATGAAATAAAAATTAGTTATTTACCAATTTTACCAGAAGAGCAAATAAATACAATATTATTAAAATTAATACAATTACCTTTGATTCAAAGTGATGAATTTTTATGCTCGTTAAATGAAAAAGAGATTAGTCTGTTATTAGAAATAGCATCATCAAATAAAACTGAACAAACAAAAAAATTAATTAAATAAAATAAACTAATTAATAATAAATTATAAACCTGAAATTCTAAATCTTATTGATAATAAAATAATACTATATATGGTGAAGAAGTAATTAATAAAAATTATAAAAAAAGATGCAGTAATAATTATTACTAAAACTAAAAGAAAAATAATATAAATTACAATGTAAACTAATTATATATTTAAAACTATACTTATTTATATATGCTATAATCTTTTTGTATAATAAATTTATATAAATAAGAGGTAGATTATGATAAAATATAAAAACTCAAAAATTAGATTAACAAAAATTGGAAAAATAGTTTTTAGCATTGGTTTTATTTTATTAACAGGTACGATATTTATGGTATCAAAATTATTCTATAGTAAATATTATATTAAAGAGGAAAAATCAGATTATATAGTTGAAATTAATTTTCCTAAATTAAATAATAAGAATTTAATATCTTATTCTAATAATTATATAAATACTAAGAAAAAAGAATTTAAACAAAATATTAGTAATTTAAATAATAGTGATATAGATAAATATCAATTTAGAGCTAATTATCAATTAAAAGATACAAATGAATTAATTGGACTACATTTAACTATTTATGAATATACAGGAGGTTCTCATCAAACTAGATATGATAAATCCTACTATTATTCTAAAAAAGAAAATAAAATAGTTTCATTAGTAGATTTTCTTGAAAATGAAGAAAGCTTAGAAAAGTTATCTAATCTTGCTTATTATTATATAATGAAATATAGTAAAATAAATAATCTTAATATAGATGAAGATATGCCTAAAGAGGGGTTAAAATCGGAAATATTTAATTTTGAAAATTTTGAATTTTTAGATGATGGATTATCTCTTATATTTCCACCATTACAAGTAGCATATTATGCGGCAGGAGAAATAAAAATTACTATACCATATTCTGATTTAAATGGAATAATTAAAAGAGAATATTTAAAATATAGTAATAAACAAGAAGTTAGCAATAATAATCGTAATATTGAAGAATTTAAAAATAAAAAATTAATTGCTTTTACATTTGATGATGGACCTAGTTATATAGGAACTAATAAATTATTAGATAATTTAGATAAATATAATGCAAGAGTAACATTCTTTGTATTAGGAAGTAGGGTAAATGAATATAAAACAACATTAAAAAGAGCACATGACATGGGAAATTTAATTGGAAGTCACACATATAATCATTTAAATTTATTAAATTTAGATAATTATTCTATAACAAATGAAATAAAAAATACTAATGAAGTAATTAAAGAAGTAATAAATGAAGACCCTGTTTTTTTAAGACCACCTTATGGAAATACAAATCAAAATATAAAGAATATTTCTAATATGTATACAATTTTATGGAATTTGGACACTGAAGATTGGAAATATAAAAATGCTGAAAAAATTTCTAATTATATTGTAGATAATGCTAAAGATGGATCTATTGTACTACTGCATGATCTTTATGAAACATCAGTTGATGGAGCCTTACTTGCTATGGAAAAATTAGAAAAAGAAGGATATGCATTTGTAACAATTGATGAACTTGCTAAATTAAAAAATATAGAATTAAAAAAAGAAAAAAGTTATTATCAAATTAATAATTAATAATATTTAAAAGGAGATACATGAATAGATGTGATTGGTGTAATTTAAAAAATCCTATATATATAAAATATCATGATGAAGAATGGGGCATTCTTAACACAAACGATAATTATCTTTATGAAATGTTAATTCTTGAATCATTTCAAGCCGGTTTATCATGGGAGTGTGTATTAAACAAAAGAGAAGCCTTTAGAAAAGCATATGATAATTTTGATATAAATAAAGTATGTAATTATGATGATAATAAAATTGAAGAGTTAATTCAAAATAAAGATATTATTAGAAATAAATTAAAAATAAAAGCAAGTATTAATAATAGTAAAATATTTAAACAAATAGTTAAGGAATATAGTTCATTTTATAATTACTTATTAACCTTTACAAAAGGTAATATTTATTATAACAGTACTGACACTAAATCTAAATTATCAGATGATATTTCTAAAGATTTAATCAAAAGAGGAATGAAATATGTTGGTACAACTATAATATATTCTTATCTTCAAGCAGTTGGCATAATTAACTCTCATCAAGAGAATTGTTTTTTATCTCAAAATAAAACTTCACACTAACAACTAATGTGAAGTTATTTTTTCGTTATTATCATCTAAACTAAAATCTTTATTATTTTCTTCTTCATAATAATCTTCTAAAGTTAAATTATTTTCTTTAAAATATGAAGCAAGATCATTTCCAACATATCTTAAATGCCAAGGCTCATAATTATAACCAGTTATTTTCTCCTTATCAAAAGGATATCTCAATATAAATCCAAATTTATAACAATTCTCTTTAATAAAATTACAAATATCTTTTTCTTTTATAAAATCATCATTTATTAAGTAATCTCCATTTTTAAAAATTGCTAAATCAACGGCTAAACCAGTTTGATGTTCAGAATAACCTGGTTTAGCCACATATTTATTAACATAGACTAGATCTTTTTCCTTTAAAGTTTCTTCATATATGATTTTTTGCTTATCATAACTTCTATAAGCACTTTCAATTTCTAAATCAATATTATTTTCCTTAGCATAGTTAATAAATTCTAATATTTTTTCTAAAGTTTTTTCTTCTAGTATTACCTCACCAGTATATTTTGAATTATATTTAGCAAAATTACATCTATATTCTTTACTTAATTCATTTTCTTTATTAATAAGAATATCATATTTATATTTATCATATTCTTTGTCCATTATCTCTAAAGTATTTAAAACTGCTTTTGTATTAATATCAATTGTATGAGAAAAATGTTTTTTTAGTCTAGAAAAGCCTCCCTTAACATTTTCATCGATATAATCGCTTAAATCTAAATCAATAAATTGAGACAAAGGATTACTTCTTACCTTTGAAAGTTCAACAACCAAACTTCCTGGAATAAGAGTTCTAACTTTTGAACAAAAAGTAGTATAAGTAGTTGGTTTAATTAACCTGTACTCTGTATTCTTTCCATAACATTTAGCAACATTTCTATTATACATAATCTCTCTAATACCATATTTTTCATTCCAATGATTTATATCATTCATTTTATCTAAATAATAGACAATACCACCACAAGCATGAAAGATAAATGAACCAATAACATCATAATTTTCTTTTAAATATTTATAATAATTAATTAATGCTGTATTTTCTGGCTCTTCTACAAATCTATCTCTAAATCTTGAAGGGCATCCTAAAGGTCCTTGTTTAAACAAATCTATATTACATAATCTACTATTAGGGTTATTACTACCATTTTCTAGAAATCTTTTTAAATATTCTCCACATTCAATATTAGCATTTAAATCGACCCCATTTGCATTACTACTCCATGTAGATAAAACTCCATATCCTAAATTATTTTTATCAAATATATCTTTTACACTTTCTTTAACTTTTGCATACTTTTCTGGTATGCATCTATAATCTATATGTTTAAACATCATTAGAGATAACATATCTTCTTTTTCGCCAAAGTTATTAACACTAATATCATCAAAGATACTATTTAAATAATATTCTAAACAAGTTAATTGTTCTGTTAAATAATTACTTTCTTTTGGAATCAATGCTCTAAAGGCACTAGTAACAATTATGGTTCCTTCTGGATTTTCAAAAGGAAAGAAATGCACTGTATACTTATTTTCATCTATGTATATTTCTTTATCACATAATTTTTTCATAAACAAAAGAATAAATACATTGGTAATTAATTCACAAGCGTGTTTACCAGCACTTAAAATTACATGCTTATTCCCATGCCCATAACTATAATGCCTTATTGGTTCTCCATAGGTAGAATATCCAATGCTTTTTTCCTCTTTTATTACATTTTTATCTAAAGAATTTAAAAATTCAATCATTTCATCATAAGTCATAATCCTAAACATATAAAATCACCTTAACAATATCTTATCATAATTTAAATTAATTAAAAAATAAAAAAACAAGCAAATTGCTTGTTAATAATCTAAATGGCGCCCGATGTAGGACTCGAACCTACGACCTAACGGTTAACAGCCGTGCGCTCTACCGACTGAGCTAATCGGGCATTTCTTTCGACTACAAACAATACTATACTCTAAGTTTATATTAAATTCAAGTATTTTTTTAACAAAAATAAATTTTTTTTAAATTTATTGCTTTTACTTAAAAAAATGATATAATAATAATAGAATAAAAAAGGTAGGAGATATAAATATGAACATGGAACTATTCTCAAATATAGATGAAGGAACAAATTTTTTAAATTATAAGGCTAAAAATCGAATTACAAATTTAGAAAATCTATGCAATCAAGACGAAAAAGACATTCTTGATTATATTAATAGTTGTTCAAATATATTTCAAAAGTACAATAAAAACAATCTAATTGAAGAAATATATAATGTTGATTCAGAACTACAATCATTAAACAGCGATGATATTGACGAAAACAAAATAACTGAATTAAAAGGAAAAAGGGAAATTGCATCTTTTGAATTTAAACAATTTATTGAAGAATTACAATCATTATATGATAATGAAAACCTAGATTTATCAAAAAAAGCTAGTTATCTTTCTGATAGAGAAGATATAGAGTTTGCTTATAAAAAAATCATAAATCGTTCATTAGACATTCATGATAAAAAGAATATTATTGGATCTATTGAAGAATCGTATCCTGAAGCACGTGAATTCAATGTTGATGAATTTAAAAAAACATCTATTACATTTAAAATGATTAATGATTATATGAGTCCTTCAACAAACGACAGTTCTTTTGAACCTACAATAGAAACAAATAATGAAAAACCATCTACACCTGAATTTGATGAAGATTTATATGTGATAAAAATATCTGAAGCTCCTGAAAGTCTAAAAATAAAAGATAAAGAAGAAACTAAGAAAATAGAAGACAATAATCCAATTTCTGTTGAAAGTGATACAACCTTCTTTGGCGAAGATGATGCGTTAACAGAATCTATATTAAATAATGATATACCTCAGTTTGAAGAAGTAGAAGAGGTTAAAACAACACCATTAGAAGATATTCCTTTGGATGTTGATTTAGTTCCTGTTACAGATAATGATGAAAAAGAACCAAGTTCTAATAAAGATGAAACAAAAAATTCAAAAGAAGCTTCCGATTCAAGCGAAAACACAATTTCAGTAGAAAAAAATAACACAGAAGAAAAAACTAAGGAAAATTCAGGAGAATCCGAGGAAATAGCACCAGCAGAGGAACCACAAAAAGAAGATAGTACTAATGAAATGACATATACAATGGATGAAAATGATACATTATCAAATATTGCTCTTGCTTTATTTGAAGATCAAACACTTGCTGATAAAGCTGTTAGCAAAATAATTAAAAACAATAAAGAAGCAATTGATAAAAGATTAGCTGAAAAAAATATAACTGATGATAAAAATATAGCTACCGAAAAAGGAATATTAACTGGAATTACATTAAATTTATCAAAAGTATTTGAAGAAGTTGTTAAAAATAACAATTAATAAAAAGGGAGGATAAAAATGTATTTTACAAAAAATGAAATTATAGAATTAAATGATAATTCAAAATATTTAGTAATTGATTCAGCATATATAGATAATGAAGCTTATTATAAAGTTGAAAAAATTGATGATGATAAACATACTAATGAGTTTGCATTTATTTCGGCTAAAAATGACAATGGAAAGCTATATATTACGAAGAAAATTCCTCAAGAAATAACTTATAAATTAGAAGAAATATGCCAGTAGCATATTTTTTTATTTGTCTGTTAAACACGTAGAATTTGCATAAAATTTGACTAAAGCCCCCATTATATGATAGAATAGAACTCGTTCGTCTGAGGAGGGGAACAATAAAATGGATAAAAAATTATCTTCACTGAAGATACATAATATAATAGTTTGTGCAATTATACTTATAATATTTGTTATATT
This sequence comes from uncultured Bacilli bacterium, assembly GCA_947522695.1. GTDB lineage: Bacteria > Bacillota_I > Bacilli_A > RF39 > UBA660 > CAG-533. The sequence continues at coordinate 10,462 of CANNTX010000034.1, forward strand.
TGGAGTAATAAATACTAACGCTGAAGAAGTAAATAAAAAAGAAGAGGTGTTACCCTCGAACAGCATTAGAATTGGATATTCCTATCGAAAGTTAATTGAAGAAGAACAAAAACAAGAAGTTAATAAATTTAATATTTTAGATGCTAAAAAAGAAGAAATTAAATTCTTTTCTAACATATTTGATTATGATTATGAAGTAATCTTGGAAGATTTAACTAATATTAATCAAAATGAATTTAATGAATATAATATTGGATTGTTAACTGATAAAAATGGAAATTTATTAAAATATAATTCTTTTGAATATGGATTAATAGAATATTTTTATAATTTAAATAACATCAATAAAATTAAAAGAAAAACTAAATATATACCATACAGAGGAGATTCAAACTACATAGAAAATTTAATAATATATTTTTCTACTATATATAATAATGTTGATACAAAATTACTTTTAAGTATTGGAGCTGCTGAAAGTGGTTATTATAAAGTAAAATATATGTTAAATTATAATAATGTGTATGGTGGAATGAGTTCTAAAGGATTAATAAAATATAATAATATTGAATTAGGAACATTAACTTATGTAAGAATGATGTCCAAAAATTACTATGCAAAAGGACTTACTACAAAATATAGTATTGGAAAAGTTTACTGTCCTGTTATTAATGATGGAGTTAAAACAGCCAGTCATCATTGGATAAATTTAATAGATAAAGCATTAAATAAGTATAATAGTTATGACACAAACATTGAATTAAAAAATATTTAGAGTAGATTGAAATTCTACTCTTTTTAATTTATAATCAATTTAGAAATTAGAGGTAAATATGAGAAAAGATAAAATAAATTATTATTTAGATATTGCTGCTTCAGTATCTGAAAGAAGCACTTGTTTACGTAGACACTACGGATGTGTTATCGTTAAAAACGATGAAATAATTTCTACTGGATATAACGGTGCGCCAAGAGGAAGAAAGAATTGTGATGATCTAGGTTTTTGCTATCGTGAACAAATGGATATTCCAAGAGGAGAAAGATATGAATTATGTAGAAGTGTGCACGCTGAACAAAATGCTATTATAAGCGCCTCAAGAAATGAACTAATTGACGCAGATCTATATATGGTAGGAATCAATGCTAAAACCGGAGAAATAGAACCAAAATCAACATCTTGTATGATGTGCAAAAGAGTTGTTATAAATAGTGGTATTAAAAGAGTAATAGTAAGAGAACCAGATGATAAATACACTATATATAATGTTGAAGATTGGATTAGTGATGATGATTCATTAAATGGAAAGCTGGGATATTAATGAAAAAAATAACTGATTTTGATTTTAAAAATAAAAAAGTAATATTAAGATTAGATCTAAATGTTCCAATAAAAGATGGAGAGATTTTATCTAAAGAAAAAATAAATTCTTCATTAAAAACAATTAAATATATATCTGATTTAGGCGGAAAAGTAATTATTTTATCCCATTTAGGAAAAATAAAGGAAGAAAAAGATAAAGAAAAAAACAGCTTATTTATTGTTTATAAAGAAATGCTAAAGGAATTTAATAATATTTACTTTTCAAGTTCAACTCATGGACCAGTTTTAGAAGAAAAAATAAAGAATCTTAATAATGGTGATATTTTATTAGTTGAAAATACTAGATTTGAAGATTTAGATAATAAAAAAGAAAGTAGTTGCAATGAAGAACTTTCAAAATACTGGGCATCATTAGGTGATATATTTATAAATGATGCATTTGGAATGACTCATCGAAAACATGCTTCAAATTACGGAATATCAAAATATTTACCAAGTGGTATAGGATTTTTAATTGAAAAGGAAATTATTAGACTTGAACCGGTTATAAATCCAAAACATCCATTTGTAATAATTATGGGCGGAGCAAAAGTTGAAGATAAGCTTGATATAATTAAAGGTTTATTACCAAAATGTGACCATTTACTTGTTGGTGGAGGAATAGCTAATAGTTTCCTTGCTTGTAATTATAATGTAGGAAAAAGTTTAATAGACGAAGATAAAATAGAAGAATTAAAAAACTTACTTTCAGAATATAAAGAAAAAATTATTATTCCAATGGATGCTGTAATTGAAGAAAATGAAAATGTTAGAAATTCAAAAATTGATAATTTAACAAACGACAGCATCATTTATGATATTGGAACTGAAACAATTAATAACTATGCAAAATATATTTATGAAGCTAAAACAATATTTTTAAATGGAACTATGGGATTATATGAAAACGATAAGTACTCAATAGGAACAAAAGAAATATTAAATTTAGTATCAAATTCCTCAGCATTTAAAATTGCCGGGGGTGGGGATGCTCTTGCTAGTATTGAAAAATTTAAAGTTAAAGGATTTGATTACAAGTCTACTGGTGGTGGAGCAACCCTTGAATATATTAAGTCCGGAAAGCTAAAATGCTTTGAAAATTAATAATTATAAAATGTAAAATTGCAATTTATCTAATTTTGAATTATAATTAAGCCATGAAAGAGGTT
>CANNTX010000035.1 GCA_947522695.1 uncultured Bacilli bacterium
TTTGGTGTAGAAATGATTGGATCAGATGATATTGCTAGTGATGTTGAGGTTATTTCTTTATGCTATAATATCTTCAACTTATTAGGACTTGATGCAGTTATTAAAATAAATACTTTAGGAGATAGAGAATCAAGAGAAAAATATCATGATGCTTTAACTAATTATTTAAAACCTCATATTAAAGATTTATGTGAAGATTGTCAAAGAAGATTTGAAAATAATCCTTTAAGAATACTTGATTGTAAGGTTGATGGGGATAAAGATATAATTAAGAATGCTCCTAAGACAGTGGATTATTTAAATGAAGAAAGTTTAAATAGATATAATAAGTTAAAAGAAGAACTTGATTTATTAGAAATAAATTATGAGGAAGATCCTAATTTAGTTAGAGGACTTGATTATTATAATCATGTGGTGTTTGAAATTAATGTAAACATTGATGGAATTGATACGCTAGCAATTGGTGGTGGCGGAAGATATAATAATTTAGTAGAAAGTTTGGATGGTCCAAGTGTTCCGGCTGTTGGTTTTGCGATTGGGTTTGATCGATTGATGATGTGCTTAGATATGGCTCATGTAAATATACCAGTTAATAATGATGTTGATGTGTATATTATGTATGTTTCTGATACGGAAAAAGATACGGCTTTATACATTGCTCAGAACTTAAGATTAAATGGTTTTACTACTGAGATGGATTATTTAGGAAAAGGATTAAAAGGACAATTTAAAGCAGCTGATAGATTTAATGCGAAATATTTAGTTATATTAAATGATAAAGATTTAGAAGATATGATGGTAAATGTTAAGGACAATGTTACTAAAGAAGAAGAAAAAGTAAATATTAATGATTTATCTGATTATTTAGATATGAAATTATAGGAGAGTGTTAATTATGGATATAAAAGATTTATTTAAAGAAAGTTATATTGGAAAAAAGGTTACAATTTCAGGATGGGTTAGAAATCATAGAAAGAGTTCAAATTTTGCTTTTATAGTACTTTCTGATGGAACAACTATTAATACTTTACAAGTTGTTTATGATACTAGTTTAAGTAATTATGAAGAAATTAATAAAGTTCTTGTTGGATCTAGTTTAGAAGTTACAGGAACTATTGTTGAATCTAGTGGTAACCAAGATTTTGAACTTAAAGCAGAAAGCATTAAGGTTCTTGGACTTGCTGATGAAACTTATCCAATTCAAGCTAAAAGACATACTAGGGAATTCTTAAGAGAAGTAGGTCATTTGAGAGCTAGAACTAATACTTTTAATGCAGTGTTTAGAGTAAGAAGCGTTGCTGCTATGGCAATTCATAAATATTTTCAAGATCGTAATTATGTATATTTTCATGCTCCAATTATAACTAGTTCTGACTGTGAAGGAGCTGGAGAAATGTTCCAAGTTACAACTCTTGATCTAAATCGTATAGCATCAAGTGGTAAATATGAACCGGAAAAAGATTTTTATGGTAAAACAACGGGATTAACTGTAAGTGGTCAATTAGAGGCTGAGACATTTGCAACTGCGTTTAAGAAAACTTATACTTTTGGTCCTACTTTTAGAGCAGAAAATTCAAATACGAAAGTTCATGCTTCTGAGTTCTGGATGATTGAACCGGAAATTTCCTTCTGCGATTTGGAAGGTGATATGGACATAATGGAAGATATGCTTAAATATGTTGTTAGTTATGTTTTAGAAAACGCGAAAGATGAAATGAAATTCTTAGATCAATTTGTGGAAAAAGGATTAATAGATAAGTTAACTAGATTAGTTAATAGTAAATTTACAAGAATTGATCATAAAGATGTTATTACTATTTTAAAAAACGCTGATGTTAAATGGGAGTTTGAGCCAGAATATGGTGAAGATATTGCTAAAGAACATGAAAAATATATTACTGAATACTTTAATGGACCTGTATTTATTAAGAACTGGCCAAAAGATATTAAGGCATTCTATATGAAACAAAATGAAGATGGAGAAACTGTTGCAGCTGTTGATTTAGAAGTACCAGGTGCTGGTGAATTGATGGGTGGATCTCAGAGAGAAGAAAGTTATGAAAAATTAGTTAAACGTATGGATGAACTTGGAATGAATAAAGAAGAACTTTCTTGGTACTTAGATTTAAGAAAATATGGTACATGTGTACATTCTGGATTTGGTATGGGATTTGAAAGATTACTTATTTATATTACTGGTATTGATAATATTCGTGATGTTATTCCTTATCCAAGAACACCGGGTAACTGTGAATTTTAATTTTAGAAAGGATTATTTATGGAAAGAACATTAATTAAAAATTTAGAAGAAAATGAATTATCTAAAATTTCAGGAATGATAAAAACTATTAGAAATACTAAGTATATGATTTTTATTAAATTAAAAGATAGAACAGGACATATTCAAGTTTCTGTTGATAAAATTAAAGAAGATCTTGCAAATGTTTGTGCTACTTTAACAACTGGTTCTTTTGTATCATTTACTGGAAAAATGGTTATGAGTGAATATGTTAAAGATGGTGGTAAGGAATTTTTACCAGAAAGTGTAGAAATTTTATCACTTGCAGATGCTTATCCAATTGAAGAAAACGCATTACCTGATAAGAAGTTAGATTATAGATGGATTGATTTAAGATGTGATGCTAAAGAATATATTATGCCTATTCAAAGTGCGTTTGTTGAATATTTAAGAGATTATTTATATAAAAATGATTTTACTGAAATTCATACTCCTAAGATTATTGGTACTGCTTCTGAATCAGGATCATCTGTGTTTGAAGTTAAATATTTTAATGATAAAGCTTATTTGGCACAAAGTCCTCAATTTTATAAACAAATGGCTATTGCTTCTGGATTAGAAAGAGTTTTTGAAGTTGCTCCAGCATTTAGAGCAGAGAACTCAAATACTAATAGACATTGTACTGAATTTACTTCATTTGACCTTGAATTTGCTTATATTAATTCATATGAAGATGTTATGCATTTAGAAGAAGAAATGCTTACTTATGCACTAGGTAAATTAAAAGAAAATTTTGGAGATATAATTAAGTCTAGATTTGGTCAAGAAGTTATTGTTCCTGACAAGGCATTCCCTAGAATTAAATTATTTGATTTATATAAAGAATTAGAAAAAAGATATGGTTATAAAATTCCTGAACATGATATCGGAGATTTAAATGCGGAAACTGAAAAGTTAGCTTGTAAATTTGCAATGGAAGAATATGGATCTGAATTCTTATTCATAACTGATTATAATAAAGCTAAAAGACCTTTCTATCATATGAGAGATGAAAATGATGTTCCTCAAGGATATGATTTATTATGGAGAGGTATGGAAATAACTAGTGGTGCTCAAAGAGAACATAGATATGATCATTTAAGACATAATGCGGATGAAAAAGGATTAACTAAAGATGTTGAATTTTACATGCAATTCTTTAAATATGGTATGCCACCTCATGGCGGATTTGCAATTGGAGTAGACAGATTAACTTTATTGTTACTAGGACTTGACCATATTAGAGATGCTCAATTTATCTTTAGAGGACCTAATAGATTATATCCATAGGAGAAAGAATATTTATTCTTTTTTCTTTAAGTTAAGGAGGAAATTATGGATTTTACAAAAGAAAAAATAAGAAAACTTGCAGATTTACTGATGATTGGTTTAACTGATGAAGAAACTGATATGGTATTTGATGAGTTTGAAATTATAGATAAAAATATTAATAAAATAAATGAGATAGAAAATATAAGCGAAGTTGTACCTATGACTCATGCATTAGATGATTTTTATGCTGAATTAAGAGAAGATGTTATTGATGAGTCTATTCCAAGAGAAGAATTACTTGCTAACTCTGATCTAAATGATGGTGCTTCAGTAGTTTTACCAAAGGTGGTGTAAATGATGCTTAATAAAACTATTAAAGAATTACATGAGGATTTAATAAATGGTAAAGTTACTAGTGATGAACTTGTTAAGGAATCTATTAAATTGTCTCATGTGGTAGAAGATAAATATAATGCTTTTGTAACTATTTTAGATGATGCTAAAGGAGGTAATGTTACTGATAATTTACTTTCTGGTATACCTTTTGGAATTAAAGATAATTATTCAACTAAAGGAATATTATCAACTGGTTCATCTAATACTTTAAAAGATTATGTTCCGTTTTTTGATGCTACGGCTGTAAGTAATTTGTACAGAGCAGGTGCTATTCCAACTAATAAAACAGCTCTTGATGAATTTGGAATGGGTGGAACGGGAACAACTTGTCATACTGGTACTGTGTTAAATCCGTGGGATAGAACTAGAATGTGTGCGGGATCATCTGCAGGATCTGCTTGTGCGGTGGCGGCTGGAGTTTATCCTTATGCACTAGGATCAGATACTGGTGATTCAATTCGTAAGCCAGCAGCTTATTGCGGAATTGTTGGATATAAACCTACTTATGGAATGATTTCTAGATATGGATTATTTCCTTTTGCTTCTAGTTTAGATACATGTGGAGTTTTAACTAGATGTGTTGATGATGCAGCAATTGTTACAGATAATATGAAAGGTATTGATGAAAATGATATGACTTCATTTGATTCAACAAATATGCATTTATATGATAATTTAGATAAAAATATTAAAGGTAAAAAATTATTTTATATTAAGGAATTAATTGATGAAGAAAATTATCCTAATATGAATGATGAACTTAAAAAACATTTAGAAATATATCATGAAACAATTAAAAAATTAGAAGAAATAGGTGCAATTGTTACAGGTGTATCTATCGATAAAAAGATTCTTAATGCCTTACCATCGGTTTATGTTGTATTATCATGTGCTGAAGCAACAAGTAATATGTCTAATTTAACTGGATTTATTTTTGGACCTAGAGAAGATGGTAAAAATTACATTGAAATGATGAAGAATTATCGTACTAAGAACTTTTCTTCTTTAATTAAACGTAGATTTATAATTGGATCTTATGTTTTACAAAAAGAAAATCAAGAAAGATATTTTATTAATGCTCAAAGAGTTAGAAGATTAATTGTTGATATAATGAAGAATTATTTTAAAGAGTATGATGCAATGATTATGCCGGTTGGAGTAGGCACTGCTAAACATATTGATGGTTCTTTAGATATGATTGATGAAAATACTTCAGTACTTGATGAGTTTTTACAAGTCGGTAATTTCGGAGGATTCCCTTCAATAACTATTCCAGATGGATTTATAGATAATTTGCCTGTTGGAATAAATATAACTGGTAACTGTTACGATGATCAAAATGTTTTAAATATTGCTTATGCTTTAGAAAGTGTTATGCCTTATAAAAATCAAATTGCTAAGGAGGTAAATCATGAATGATTATAAATTAACTATTGGAATTGAGATGCATTGTGAAGTTTCTAAAACTAATAGTAAAGTATTTTCAAGTGCTAAGAATGGTTATTCTGATACGCCTAATATAAATGTTAGACCAGTTGATATGGCTTTTCCTGGAACTCTTCCTGTGGTAAACAAAAGATGTGTTGAAATGGGACTTATGATGAGTAAGATTCTTAATTGTAAACAACCTGAATATTTATATTTTGAAAGAAAGAATTATTATTATCCTGACTTACCTAAAGGATATCAAATAACACAAAATACGATACCGGCTCCAATTGGATATGATGGATTTATTGATATTGAAAGAGCAGATGGAAGCGTATTTAAAGTTGGAATTGATAATATTCATTTAGAAGAAGATTCTGCTCAGATGACTCACGAAGAAAAGGCAAGTAAAATTAACTATAATAGAGCAGGAGTGCCTCTTTTAGAACTTGTTACAACACCTTGCTTTCATGATGTAAACGATGTTATTACTTTTTTAGAATATATAAGAAGTGTTTATCAATATACAGAAATATCTGATGCTGATTCTAAAAAAGGACAAGTTAGATGTGATGTTAATGTATCTTTAAGTAATACAGATGAACTTGGAACTAAAGTTGAGATTAAAAATGTTAATTCATTTAGTGGAGTTAGGGACGCTATTAATTATGAAGTTCAAAGACAGCTTGATCTAATTAATAAAGGTGAGCAAGATAAAATTGAACAAGAAACAAGAAGATTTGATGATACAACTGGTACAACGATTAGAATGCGTTCTAAAGTTGATGCGATTGACTATAAATATTTTGTAGAACCTAATATTCCTAAAATTAAAATAAATGAAGAATGGAAAGAAAAAATATTTAAATCAATACCTGAACTTCCTTATGAACGTAAAAATAATTATATGAGTAAGTATGGATTATCTAGTTATGATGCAAACATATTAGTTAAAGAAAAGAAAATTGCTTTATACTTTGAAGAATGCATTAAATTAGGAATTGATGCTAAAATAGCAGCAAACTGGATTATTTCAACTATATTGGGATATATTTCTAAAGAAAATATTGAAATAGATGAATGTTTTGTAACGCCTAGTAGATTAAGTGTTATTATTAGCAATTTAAGTGAGAATAAAATATCTTCTAAACAAGCTAAAGAATTATTTAATTTATGCTTAGATAGAAGAGAAGAACCTGAAAAAATAATTACTGATGAAGGAATGGTTCAAATTTCTGATGATAGTGAATTAATTAAAATTGTTGATAATATTTTAGCAAACAGTCAAAAACAAATAGAAGATTATCATAACGGTAAAACAAATTTATTTGGATTCTTTGTTGGACAAGTTATGAAAGAAACTAAAGGAAAAGCAAATCCGGTTAAAGTTAATGAAATTTTAAAAGATAAGTTAAAATAAAAATTATAGATTGTGAGTCTATAATTTTTTTATAGTGATAAAGTTTTTATTTTTGCATTTTTAACTGATTTAATTTTTTCATGAATTTCCTCTATTGATTGAGGAATTAAGATATCTCTGATATCAGCACCATCATATGATTCAAATTGTTTTTCAAAATTATAAGCAGGTTTAATTAATTCTTTTCCAATAAATAATCCGATTGCATCTTTATATTCATAATGTTCTGTACAATAATATGGATCACTATCATATATTTTATCTTCGTATCTTTTTACATTGCAATCTAAAAAATGTATAAATTTATAACTTATGTCTAAGTCATATAAGTTATTATTCCAAATTGGGTGGTAAGAATGAATCTTTAATAATGTATGATCGTTAATTAGAAAGATCATGTCTTTAGCATCTTTTAAAACATTATATTCTGCTTCAGTTAAATACAGTAATTCATTTTGAGTAAAACCTGAAAATAATTCTGCAATAGGTTTTTCATAACAATCCCAACTATGAGAATTTTCTTTGATGACTCTACTTGCGTTTTCTAAATCATTTCTTGCTTTTAATAATAATTTGTTATAAGTATTATATGTAGATATTAGTTGATAAAGATCATAAAGGGTATTTTCTTGTTCAATTCCTTTATTTAGTTCTAAATTTAAATTTGATAATGTGTTATTCATATGTCTCCTCCTATTATTATCATCTTTTTAAAACTTCTCCTGACAATTTTAATATATCATCATTAATCTATTTGTGCACTCTATGATGTGTAGAGTAATGTATTTTTATTAATTTATAATTTTAACGTTTTGACTTTAATATCTCTTGTTTCTTTTAATTTTTTACTAATATCATCTATTGATTGAATTTTTAAAATATCATTAATATCAATATTATTATAATATGGTAGTTTATCGTCTAATTCATATCCTGGTGTTATTATTATTTCATTATTATATAGATAATCCCACGGAGCAAATGTATTTATAATTTCGTCGACATTGCCAAATACATAATAACGTGGGCTTTCATTGATTGATTGATATTCAATATTTGTTGCTTTGTTATTGTTAATTTTTATAATATCATATTCTAAATCAATAACTTCTTTATAAATTGAAAAATTATGTTTAACAGGATAAATTACTAAAAGGGTATTACTATCTATTAAGAAAGATATAATCTTCTTAATAGAATCTGATGAATTCAAATATAATAATTCGTTATCCTTAAATAATGAAAGTAATTCATAAACTTGTTTTTGGTAACATTCTGGAGGATAAAATTCAGTGTCTGGATAAAATATATGAAAATTATAATCTTTATTTTCACAATGTGCTAATAAAAGTTTATATTCATTATAAGTTGATATAAATTTATACATTTCTTTAATTTGTTCTACTTCTTTTACTCCTTCTAATAGTTCAGATTCTATATTATTCATTATAAATGCCTCCTAGGTAATTAAATGGTAACATAGTAAGTTTAATTGTGCACTCTATGATGTGTAGAGTTTGTAATTATTTATATAAACGCTGTGCAGTAGATTGTTAGTGATGTGGGGTATAATAATACAAGCTAGCGAAAACTATTGCAAATTAAAAAAATTATGTATATAATATGAAATTAATAAGAAGGAGAAATTTTATGATTAATACGGATAATAAAATTAAAGAAGAATTATTATTGGCTAAAAAGGAATTAGGAGCAGAAACATTTAATGAACATTTTCGTGAAGTTTTTGGCATTCCCTGCTTAGATTTTGTTAATTCAATAGTGATTAATTTGCCAGAACCATGTTATGCAAATTGTGATTATTGTATAGATACTTATCTTAGAAAAAAATCTATAGATAATAAAAGTTTTTTGAAAATATGCGAAAAAGTATTACAAGAATTTCCTCATATTAAAAGTGTAGCTATTACTGGTGGAACACTTAATTCTATGGACTTTAATAATTTAATAGATTTAATTAAAAAATATTTTCCAGATTCATATATAAATTGGAATACTAATGGAGTTGCAATTAATGAAGAGTATTTAAGTGGTATAAACAAAATTAATCATATAAATTTACATCGAAATTCAATTGATGAAGATATAAATAAAAAAATATTTAAAGCTACAAAACCAATTTTAACTATTGAGCAAGCTAAAACACTTTTTAGAGAAAAACTTTGTTTAAGGGTAACAATTGATGAATCATTTAACATTGATGAATACTCTAAAGTAGAAATTCCTTTATATTTAAATCGACTTTTACCGGGTACAAAAGAAACTGATAATGTTTTCAAACATACACTAAAAAAATTAAATATATCAGATGAAGTTGATAGAAGAAGACGTAACGTATATTTGAGTGCTAATTATCAAGGTGTTCCAATTCGTATTTGTATTGGAGATAAACTCGCAACTCATATTCCAAATCGTAGACCTACATATCTCAATGTAGCAATAGTTCATAGAAGTGGAATTGTCTGTGGCTCTTGGTTTGAAGATGATAAAGTTCTTTATGATCCAAGTATTCAGTTGAAAAACGAAAATGATACAAATAATGTAAAAAAACTTTTATTAACTAAGAAAACTAATTAATTTATGACGAAAATGTAAAAGGGAAAGGCAATGTTTCTCTTTTTATAGTTAAATTGAGAGTTGATGATTACCATATTGAGACAAATAACTAAAGTTAGTTGAGTCGAGTTTTTCACATTTAAACTCATGAAATTTTCTAGATATAGTAGATGCAACTTCATTTGTTAGTTTTTTAAATATAATTAATCTGCAAAATCTAATATTATTCTTTTTGCCTCTATTTGAAATTAATCAATAATATTTAATTTTAATGAAATTATTAGAAAATACATGAAGTAGGAATCTTCTGCTAAATTTTTCGCAAGAAATGGTTATAAGTTTGATTTTATAACTATTTTCGTTGTGGACTAGATTGTTGGTGATTTGGATATTTATACCAACATAGACAAAAATCATTGATAAAATAATTTATTTTGTATATAATAACTATTATATTTTTAGGAGGAAAAATTATTATGAATGAATATAAAGAAAATTTGAAGTTTGTATTATTTCACCCAGTTAGTATATCTATAATGGGGAAACAATTTAAATATTGTATTAAGGATAATGTATCCTATCCATGTTTACTTGGTTTTATAACTGATGAAAATTTTGCTTCAGAAGAATTAAAATGTTTTGAAGTTATTACCGGTAGAAGATTTGACATTATTAATTCAGATGCTTTTGAACTCCCTTATCTTGCAAATGGTATAAATACTTCTAAAGTTATGGAAAATCCAGCTTGTATATGTCGTTGGGTTAATGATTCATTAGAAAATTTACAATTAATTGAAAAATATATTGATGCTAAAGGAAATTTAAGTCAAAGTGAAATAGCAAAATCTAGTGATTTTTCTTATAGATTAAACCATTTACTTTCTAATCGTCCTATAAATTATTATTCTAATGATGATACATTAGGATTCTATGATACATTAAAAAATTATGAAGAAGCTAAAGATTATTTACAAAAAATTGATATTGAAAATTTAAAAACAATTAAAGAAATTGAATATATTATGAGTGGCAAAAATGAAAACTGTACTCTAACTGAAAAAGATGATATTATTTTTCGTCTAAAAAAGAAACTTTCTTTTATAAAAGAGCATAGAAAATAAATAATTAAACAAAAATATCATATATAAATGTTGGTTTAAATTAACTAAACTTTTTTAATAAATAAAATTTATCAAAAAAATTAAAGTAGGAAACTATTTTGATTTTTTTTATTATATTTTTATGTTATACTTTTTATAGAATAGAAGGTAGATTAAAGTGTTTGGAAAAATTAAATTTATAAGTGATAATATTGTTATTGTTGCAATTAATAAAGAGGCAAGTGTTATTCAAAATTTAATGAATTTACATGTTGTGTTTGAAAATGAAAGTACTAAACTTTTAGGTGAGGTTAAGAATATAGATGAAGAATCTATTAAAATTGAATTACTAGGAGAATTTGTTGGAACTAGATTTATTGCTGGTACAATAAAGAAACCTACTTTAAATAGTACAATAAGAGTTATTAATAATGAAGAATTAGATATTATTATGGGTAAAGATGATGAAAAAAGTTTATATATTGGCAAAAGTCCTATATATGAAAATCGTAAGATATATGCTGGTATAAATGACTTATTTTCTAACCATATGGCTATATTTGGTAATTCAGGTTCTGGTAAATCATGTTCAGTATCAAGAATAATCCAAAATATATTTTTAAATCCTCAAATTTTAACTTATAATGCGAATTTATTTATCTTTGATGCTTATGGAGAATATAAAAATGCTTTTAAAAGTATTAATCAAATAAATCCAAATTATCAATATAAGTTTATTACAACTAATCCAGTTGAACAGGGTGATGAATTATTACAAATTCCGGTTTATTTACTTTCTAATGATGATTTAGCGTTACTTTTAAATGCTGAAAATCATAGTCAATTAACAATTATTGAAAGAGCTAGTAAACTTGCTAAAATATTTAGTGAAAATAGTGATAACGTTAATAAACTTAAGAATCATTTGATTGCATCAGCTATACAAAGTGTATTATTTTCTAATCAAAATGCTTCTGGTAAAAAGAATGATATATTTCAAATATTAGCATCTTGTTCTACTAATGAATTTAATGTTAATGCGGAACTTAAGGGAATTGGCTATACAAGAAGATTTGCAAATTGTTTTCAAATTGATAATAAAGGTGAATTTGGTGAAAGTGTTTTAATTAATGAATATTTAGCAAGTCATATGAATCCGGAATTAGAGAGTCAAATTGAAGTTAATGAAAATGCCTTTTATAATTTAAAAGACTTTGCTAAAGCATTAGATTTTGCATTAATTGGAGAAGGTTTCTTAAATAATAGAATAATGCAAGATTCAGCCATAATTTTAAAGGTAAGATTAAATTCAATTATAAATAGTAAAAATGGTAAATATTTTGAATTTGACAAATATATTTCATTAGAACAGTATATTTCTAAATTAATTGTTTTAAATTCAAGAAGAAGTCAAATTATTAATGTTAATTTAGAAGATATAGATGATGCTCTTGCTAAAGTAATTGTTAAGATTATTTCTAAAATGATTTTTGATTTTGCTAAGAAGAGAAAAGTTAGAGCTTCAATACCATTCCATTTGATATTAGAAGAAGCACACAGATATGTTCAGAACGATAATGATAAGTTCTTATTAGGATATAATATATTTGAAAGAATTGCTAAAGAAGGACGTAAATATGGAGTTATTATTGATTTAATTAGTCAAAGACCTGTTGATATATCTGAAACAGTTGTTGCTCAGATGAGCAATTTCCTAGTTCTTAAGATGACACATCCAAAAGATTTAGAATATATTGAAAAGATGCTTCCTAATGTATCTAGTGATATAATTGAAAAACTTAATTCGTTACAGGCTGGTACTTTAGTATCGTTTGGTAATGCATTTAAAATACCATTATTAATTAAAATGGATTTACCTGATCCACTTCCATATTCAGCTAACTGTGATGTACTTGAAAGATGGAAGGCGAGTGGAAATTAGTTTGGTTCTTTAAAATCTGGTGTGAAGTAAAAATTAGTGAAAAGTAATGCTAAATTTTATAAAACAATCAAATCTAGT
>CANNTX010000036.1 GCA_947522695.1 uncultured Bacilli bacterium
GATAATTATGTTATTAAGTTTGATTATGATAGAATTTATCCATTAACTGATGATTATGAATATGTTTATTATAATGGTGGTGTATATCATTTAAGTTTACAAGAAAGAAATGTTTTAGAAGATATTGTGGATAATGAACTTGAAGAAATTAAAGTTGATAAAAATGAACTTAATGTATTTTCAAATGGATTACTTAAAATTATTAAGAATAATGTGATTGTTGATGAGAGTGCTAGTGAAGATATAAAAATTAATAGTTTAAGTGAAACTGAATTATATTTTGATATTGCTAAGGATGCTATAAAGGCTAAGGTTATATTTGACTATAAAAATGATAAGGTTGGATATTTTGATAAGAATGAAGCTATTGTTAGGGATGCAGAAAAAGAAAATGAGGTTATTGCTAAACTTGCTAGTTACGGATTTGTAATCGATAAAAAAAGTATTTCTATGAATGATGTTAATGATGAAGTTGAATTTATTGAAAATGGTTTAGAAGAACTTGCTAATGATTATAAAATCTTTACAACTGAAAAGTTTAACAATATTAAAATTAGAAAGAAAACTAATGTATCTTCTTCTTTTGGAATTGGATCTGATAATATATTTAAGTATGATTTTAGTTTAGATAATATTAATAGTGATGAACTTGTTAACATATTTAAAAATATGAAAGCTAAGAAGAAGTATTTTAGACTTAAAAATGGTGATATTCTTAATTTAGAAGATGATAATTTAAAAGAACTTGAAGATTTAACTGAAGAGATGAATTTTACTGATGAAGAGATTATTAATGGAAGAGGCGCTATTCAAAAATATAGAGCAATATATTTAGATAGTTTAAGACAAAATAAGTTTAAAAATGTTAATACGAATAATTTATTTGATGATTTTATTAAAAATTTCTATGAATTTAAAGATGCAAAGTTATCTATTAGTGAAGATGAGTTAAAGGTTTTAAGAGATTATCAAGTTACTGGTGTTAAGTGGCTTTACAATATTCATAAGACGGGATTCGGTGGAATTCTTGCTGATGAAATGGGACTTGGAAAAACAATTCAAACTATTTATTATATTAAGCAAATTTTATTAGAAGATAAAAATGCAAAGTTTTTAATTGTTGTTCCTACTAGTTTAGTTTATAACTGGAAACATGAATTTGAAATGTATGGAGAAAATATTCCGATTTCAATTGTTTCAGGAACTAAGAACTTGAGAAAGAAATTAATTGAAGAAAATAAGAATGTATTTATAACTTCTTATGGTCAATTAAGAGAAGACGAAGATATATATAAAGATAAGAGTTATCATACAATGTTTATAGATGAAGCACAAAGCATTAAAAATTATGTAGCTGGTATTACAAAAGTTGTTAAAGGAATTAAGGCTGGAACTAAATTTGCACTTACTGGCACTCCACTTGAAAATAGTCCTTTAGAATTATGGAGTATTTTTGACTATATTATGCCGGGTTATTTATCAACTGCTGAAAAGTTTAGAGCAAAATATCGTATTACGGATTTTGATGATAATGCGAATATGCTTTTAGATAATTTAAATAAACAAATTAGACCATTTATTTTGAGAAGAAAGAAAATGGATGTTACTAAAGATTTACCTGAGAAGATGGAAAATAATATTTTTGTTGAGCTTACTGAAGAGCAAAAGAAAATATATGTTGCTGAACTTGAAAAGGTAAAAAAAGAAATTGATGATATATTGAAGCAAGGTGGAGAGAAAAAGGCAGCATTCTTAATTTTGCCACTTCTTACTAAATTAAGACAAATTTGTATTGATCCTAAGATTGTTTACCCAGAATATACTGGCGGATCTAATAAGATTGATAGTTTAATTTATGCTATTAAAGAAAATATTGCAAATGGGAATAAGATTTTAATGTTTACATCTTTTAAAGATGCTATGAATGATGTTATTGAACATTTAGAAAAGGAAGATATTCCTTATTATACGATTTCTGGTGAAGTTGCAAGTAAAGAAAGAATGCATAGGGTTGATGAATTTAATGAAAGAAAAGATTCAGCTGTATTCTTGATAATGCTTAAAGCTGGGGGAACTGGACTTAATCTTGCTAGCGCATCAACTGTTATTCATTTAGATTTATGGTGGAATCCGCAAGCCGAAAATCAGGCTACTGATAGAGCACATCGTATTGGTCAAACTAAAACTGTTGAGGTTATTCATATTGTTGCTAAGGGAACAATTGAAGAAAAGATTTTAGAATTACAAAAGAAAAAACTTAAATTAAGTGAAAAATTAATTGATGGTGAAATTAGAGATAAGGATATTTTATCTAGCTTATCAGAAAAAGATATTAGAGAATTATTATCAAACGAAAACAAGGATTAAGCCTTGTTTTTTTAATAAAAATTTATATGAATTTTCGTAATATTTTACTTGCTTATGATTTAGTTATTTGTTATTCTATTACTTAAGGAACATTTATTTGTTTAGGTGATTACCTCTACTCTATGAATAGTAAGAGGTGGTTAATGTGAATAAAAGATTATTATATTTTATAATATTTAATTTATTTATAATTATTTTTATTTTATTATTTATTATTATTAAAATGAATATAATAAAATAAAATCACCATAAACAGGGGTTTTGGTGACGTATCCTTTATCAAAGGTAATCACTTAACAACTCAAAATTAAGTGTTCCTTTTTTATTTTATGTAAGTTTTCCTTACATATTCATTTTAACAAATATTATTTTTTATTTCAAGACTATAAAATTTTTAAAATTTCAAATTATCAACATTATTGGAATCGTTATATAAATCTTCAAATCGTCCTTTTTTCTTATTTTTAGCTAATATTATTATACCAATTATAATCATTATTATAGAAACTATTTGAGCGATTTTAAATCCTAATATTAATAAGGCATCTGTTCTGCTTATTTCAATAAAGAATCTTATTATTCCATACCCAATTAAATATAGTGCTGACATTGTACCTACTTTTCTAAATTTATATCTTCTTATAATTATAAATATTATAAATAAAGTTAAGCAGGCAATTGATTCATATAGGAATGTTGGAGTGTAATATACGCCATCTATTTTCATATTATCGATAATAAATTTAGGTATATGTAGGCTTTTTAAATGTTCGTATGTTGTTGCTGCACCATGGGCTTCTTGATTAAAGAAGTTTCCCCATCTACCAATAGCTTGACCTAATATCAAGGGAACACATATAACATCTAAATATCTAATTAATCTTGTTTTATATTTATTGCAATAAAATAGCATTGTTAATAATCCGCCGATTAAACCACCATGAATTGCTAATCCGCCTTTCCAAACCATAAATATTTCTTCTGGATGAACTCCATAATATTCTAAATTAAATAAAACATAATATAATCTAGCACATATATATCCTACAATTACAGCCCAAAAACACATATTAAAAATAAAGTCATATTTTAAGTTTAATCTTTGAGCTTCTTTTTTAATTAGAAATAATCCGATGAAGATAGCAACTAACATTAATACTGAATACCATCTTATTTCAAATGCACCAATGCTTACGATAACTGGACTCATACTCTATTCTCCTATCACATTTTTGGTTATTAATTTATCTAAAATTAAAGTTGTAAATGAGATGAATAATGCAATGAAAAATGGTAATATCCATCCTTCAACAACAAATGCATCGCCCATTATTAAACTTGCTAATTTTAATATTATTACATTTATAAATGGATAAAATATTCCGGTAGTTATAACTGTTACGGGTAAAAATATTAATTTTAAAAATGGTTTTACTGTTGAACTTAATAAGCTAATTACCAATGAAGTTATAATCGCATAACCAAATGATTCTATATAAAATCCTTTAAATATTTTTGATGCTAATATTAACACGATTGAATTAATAATTAAAGTTAATGTGTATTCTAATATTACGTATTTAAAACTTTTATCTTTACTATATATCACTTTCATCACCTATGTTTATTATATTACAAAAATAGCAAAAAAAAAATGGTTACGAGAACCATTTTAGATAAATAGCATAATTAATACTAATACTACTACCATGATTAAAATAAATTTCCAAATGTATTTTAACCAATCTTTAAATTTAATATCACATAATGATAATCCCATCATAAGAATTGCTGATGATGGTGCAATCATTGATGCTAAACCAAATGTAGTTTGTAAAATAATTGCTATTTGATTAACATTGTCTGCAAATGATGATTTTAAGTATGCTCCAATTAGACTTACAGTATATTGATATTCAACAGTAAATAATGATGTAAATAGTCCAGAAATTGTAGTTAATACAACATTGAATTTATCACTTAAACTAATGAACCAATCTACGATAGTTGTAACAACTGGATACATAACAGTAAATTCTAGTACTAGATAACATATTAATAAAAGTACTACTAATTTACCTGATTTCTTTAATCCTTCTCCGAAAGATTCTAAATAATCATCAAGGCTTAATTTGTAAATCCATTTTAATAATAAAGTAGTTATTATCATTAATGCTTGAATTCCAAATATATCCCAGCTACCAAATGATCTTACTTCTCCTAAGATATAAGCAAAAATTGTTGAATCAAATAATTTATATTCTTGAATGCTCTTTAAAGCATTATTAAACCATTTAATTTCAAATACATCTTCCCAAGGGAAATAAGCCATAATTGAGATAACGGCAAATATAATTAATAATGTGGCAACTGGCCAAATTGTTTTTTTCTTAGTTACATTTGCGGGTTCAAATACATCTTCCATTGGTTCTGATTCTTTATTTTTTTGAGTTTTTCTTAGGTGTAAAATATTAAATACATTAAATAAGATATATGCTAGTAAAAGAATAATTAATTTTATATACCATAAAGTACTATATTTAATTCCAAATTGTTGTACATTCATACCTACAATTTTTGTACTATACATAGATCCAATTGTACCAACTAATATTGATCCTACAGTTGTAGCAAATGTTGATATTTTATCAAACTTCATTTCTTTCATTATTGACATAATGAATGGAACAGCAGCTAATAATAAAATATATTCATTTGTTACGGCACTAATTGCTGTAAAGATAAGTGATACTAATAATGTAAATAGTATTTCTTTCTTTTTAAATATTTTGGCTAATTTAGTAATTAAAGCTTGATATCCACCAATTCTTGATAATACTTGATAGAATCCACCAAGAACAAATATAAATGTTACTAATACGGTAAAGTAATACATTCCTAAAAGTCCGTAAGTGAAGAAATCAAATATTCCAATACGAGTTATTTCTCCAATTTGCATTTCTGTACCAGAGAATGTTCCTTGGGGTATAATCCATGTTAATAAAACTGTTAATAATACCATAGCTCCTGATATTTTTACTAAATCAAATTTCTTTACATCCTTTTTCATTTTTAACCTCCTCCTAACAATAATTATACCATGATTGCTAGGAATATAAATGTTTTTTTGTTATTTTATATTATTTTAATGGGAAATTTTGGGTATTTAAAAGGAACAAACATTATAATTTGTCCCTGTTATTAATTATTTATTATCGTTTTGTACTGGTTTCATTGTTGGAAATAATAATACGTCTCTGATTGATTCTTGTTCAGTAAATAACATTATCATTCTATCAATGCCGTAACCAATTCCACCTGCTGGTGGCATACCATATTCTAAGGCTTCAACAAAGTCATAATCGATATCGTTTGCTTCATCGTTACCTAATTCTTTTTCTTTTAATTGTTCTTCGAATCTTTCTAATTGATCAATCGGATCGTTAAGTTCTGTATAAGCATTAGCGCATTCATGTCCGGAAATAAATAACTCAAAACGATCTACAAATCTTGGATCTTCAGGATTTTTCTTAGTAAGAGGTGATATTTCTACAGGATGACCATATAGGAATGTTGGTTCAATCAATGTTTCTTCAACATATTTTTCAAAGAATAAATTAATTATATGTCCAACGGTATGTTCATGTTCTGCAACTTCTATTTCATGTTCTTTAGCAAGTTTTAGTGCTTCTTCAACTGTCATTTCTTGTTTAAAATCGATTCCAGTTTTTTCTTTGATAGCGTCTACCATACTAATTCTTTTCCATTTGCCAGATAAATCAACATCATGTCCTAGATAATGGAAAGTAGTCTTCCCACAGACTTTTTCGGCAATAGTTTGATACATTTCTTCTGTTAAATCCATCATTCCCTCTAGGTTAGAGTATGCTTCATATACTTCCATCATAGTGAATTCGGGATTATGTTGAGGATCCATTCCTTCATTTCTAAATGTTCTACCTATTTCATATACTTTTTCCATACCGCCAACTAGTAATCTTTTTAAATTTAATTCTAGGGCAATACGTAAATACATATCTAAATCTTGCGTATTATGATGAGTTATAAATGGTCTTGCTGATGCACCAGTTAAAAGAGTTGTTAAAATAGGTGTTTCTACTTCAACGAAGCCTTTATTATCTAAGAAATTTTGAATACATCTAATAATTTTAGGACGCATAAAAGCGACTTTCTTAGAATCTTCATTCATTATTAAATCAACATAACGTCTTCTATATCTTTCTTCTACATCTGTTAAACCATGAAATTTTTCAGGTAATGGACGCAAAGACTTAACTAAGTGAGTATATTCTAAACATTTTAATGTTAATTCACCTGTTTTAGTTTTCATTACTTTACCATAAACTCCAACTATATCGCCAATGTCAGCTGATTTAAATAAATTATAAGTTTCTTCTCCAACATCATTAATAGAAATATAAATTTGGATTTTACCTTTTTTATCTTGAATTGTAAAGAATGATGCTTTCCCCATTTTACGAATGAACATTATTCTTCCGGCTACTTTATAACAATCATTAATGTTTTCAAATTCATCATGTGGAATATCTTTATATTTTTCTTTTAAGTCTTCTGAGTAAGCAGTACGATCATATCTTGAACCAAATGGATCAATACCTAATTCTTTAATTTTAGCTGCTTTTTCTCTTCTTACTATTTCTTGATCTGTTAAATTACGCATATTTAATCACTTCTTTCTTTCATAGTATACTTAAAAAGTAATAAAAAAGCAATAAAAGAATAATCTTAATTTAGGAGGAATATTATGAATGGAACTTACTATCCTAGCGCTAAGTATCCAAATGATTATAATTTAAATACAGCACCTATTGGAGGAGATGCGAATGGGAATGTTCAAGATGAGCAAAGTTATATTGAAAATATTTTAAGATTAAATAAAGGTAAAAGGGCTAAAGCATATTTTTCTTTTCCAGATTCTAATGAATGGCGTGATAAAGTTTTTGAAGGAATTATTGAGGAAGCTGGAAAAGATCACCTTGTTATGAGTGATCCTAAAACTGGTAAATGGGCTTTAATTCTTCTTATTTATTTAAATTTTGTAGAATTTGATGAGAAGATAAATTATAGTCATGCTTATTCGGAGATAACTTTTTAGGTTATCTTTTTAATTTTCTACTGAAAATTAGTGTCACTTGTGTCAGTGAATTTCAATGAGATTATAAATTTAAACTATCTTTATTTAATAAAAATTCTTTTATTCCAATAATTAATATCCCATCTTCGTTGTGCCATGCATTTATATCATCTTTAACAACAATTATCTTTTTAAAGTTATCATTAACACAATTTAATGGACGTGATTCTTGATAGTTTTTTTCAGGTGTATCAATATTTAGTGCTGATTGGATGTAATATTTATTGCTTCCCATATTACAAATAAAATCTATTTCATAATAAGTTCTTCCACTACTATTTCTTGATTCCACTACTCCAACATCTACATTATATCCTCTTATTAATAACTCGTTAAAAATTATATTTTCCATAATATGATTTTCTTCTTGTTGTCTAAAATTTAATCTAGCATTTCTTAGTCCTATATCTGTAAAATAATATTTATATGGTGTAGAAATATATTTTCTTCCTTTAACATCATATCTTTCTACTTTTTTAATTAAATAAGCATTTTCCATGTGGTCTATATATGAGGAAATAGTGTTAAGAGATATTTCTTTATCTCCAATTCCTAAATATGTTTTATATATGTTCATTGGGTTGGTTAGTGATCCAATGGATGATGCTAAAATATTTACTGTTGCATCTAAAACATCTTTTCTTTTTATTTCATTTCTTTCGATAATATCTTTTAAATATGTTGTTTCAAATAAGTTTAATAAATATTCACTTTTTTGTTTTTCATTAGTTTGAAGCACAACTGGTGGAAGTCCGCCATATAATGTATATTCTTTCCAAGCAAGATCTTCTCCAATATTTTTTAATTCGATAAATTCTTTAAAAGACAATGGATAAACATTAATTTCAGTACTGCGACCTCTGAATTCAGTTACTATATCTTTTGATAAAAACTTTGAGTTAGATCCAGTGACATATACATCTAGGTTAGGCTTTTTTAAAAAACTATTTAGAACTTCTTCAAAATCTTTTACTAACTGTATTTCATCTAAAAGAACATAGTACATTTTTTTATCTTTAATTTTATTCATAATATAATTGTATAGTTCTAAAGGATCGCGATATTTTTTGTTTTCAATTAAATCTAAATCTAATTTAATAATATGATCTTCTTTTATACCACTTTCAATTAAATAGTTTTTGAATATTGGATCTAGTAAATATGACTTTCCGCATCTTCTTATGCCAGTAATAACCTTTATTAATTTGTTTTCACGTGCAGATATTAATTCATTTAAATATTGTTCTCTTTTAATCATAAAATTTCCTCTTTTCTCATTGAAAATTAGTGTCATTTGTGTCACTGAATTTCAATACAATTATAATTTAAAATAAAATAAAAAGCAAGAATGTCGTTGAAAATTAGTGTCACTTTTGTCAATGAATTTCAATGAGGTTATAAATAAGAATTCAAATTTTGTCTTTCATTTGATAGATTTGTTGATTGGCCATGCCCTGGATATATTTCCAAATCATTTTTAAATTCTAATATTTTTTTAATGCTTTCTTGCATTTCTTTAAAGTTTCCACCTGGCAAGTCAGTTCTTCCGATAGTATCTTTAAAAATAAAATCTCCACTAAATAATTTATCATCAAATAAGAATCCAACCAAATCATCTTTATGTCCTGGAAAATTAATTATTCTAAAATTAAAGTTTTCGATATTTACTTCTTTATTAATAATTTTATAATCATAGATAGGAACATTTTTGTATTTTAATATATCCTGCAATGCACCTATATGATCAAAATGATAATGTGTTATTAATATGCCTAATAAATTTCCTTTTATTTCATTTAATATTTTTTTAGATTCTTCTCCAGGATCTATTATTAGGTAATTATTATCTATATTTAATATATAGCAATTTTCTTCTAATGGTCCTACTACTATTCTTTTTACTTTCATTTGTAATTTCCTTTCTACATACAATATACTATAATATTTATATTATTTCATTTAATTATATTTTATTTTTTTAATGTTTTAGAGTATAATTTAAGATGGGTGATTATTGTGAATATAGTTAGTTTAATATTACTTTTAATAATTATTGGAGGAATATGTGGAATTGTTTATATAATTGTTTATAATAATTTACAGGCATATACCTTAAAGATTAATGAAGCTGAAGCTTTAATTGACGAATTATTAAGAAAAAAATATGATAATATTTTAATGATGAAGGATATTATAATTGAAGAAACTGACGTTCCAGAGAAATCTTTCGATGAAGTAGTTAAACTTAAGAAACAAAATTTATCTAGTTTTGATTTAGAGAGAAAATTAAATGAATATAATAATTTGATAATTAAAATAAATGGTGATTATGATAATTTACTTGGTAATATAAGATTTAATAATTATTTTAATGAACTTAATGAAATAAATCAAAAGTTAGAAGCTGCTAAAAGTTTTTATAATAAATATACAAATATATTAAATAAATATACTAAAAAGTTTCCATCTAATGTGATTGCTTATAGTCACAATATTAAGACAAGGGCATTCTTTGATGGAAAAGATATGTTTGATGAGGATTTAAAAGATTTTAAATTATAAAATAAAAATGAAGATTTTTGGTCTTCATTTTTTAGTACAACAAATTATTTTCTTTAGCATATGGGATAAAATGATCAGTAATAGCAGTTGATAAATCACTTTCATCATCATTTAGGCCATGCCATTTATAATCCATAATTTCTTCATTAGGTAGTAGTTCTACGTCAATTGGTTTAGATGATATCATCATGTGCATCTCAATTGTAAGGCTTGGATCTGATAAGGCTGGCTCTCTAAAGCAAAGAATCTCTTTTAAATCTTTTTCTTCAATAGTAAATCCGTTAGCTATTTCTTCAATGCATTCTCTAACGGCTGCTTCTTTAAATGTTTCTCCATTTTCAACTCCACCACCTACTAGGGTGTATTTTCCTTTTTTTGCACTTCTTTGTGACATGCTTACTAATACTTTACCGTCTTTAATAAATACGGTTGATACAACATATATTAAATCTTCCATTAATACTCCTTTTTATTTATGATATGTTTCATTATTAATTATTTTAAATGAACGATAAATTTGTTCCAAAAGAATTCCTCTAAACAAACCATGAGGAAATGTTAAATCACTAAATGATATTTTGTAATCTACTTTTTCTAAAACTTTGTCAGCTATACCATCTGAACCACCTATAATAAAATCGATATTGCCATAGTTCATTAAAGTTTTATCTATAAATTTTGATAATTCTGGTGAAGTGTATTTTTTGCCATCTAATGTTAAGGCAACTTTAAATGATTTATCTTTTAGTTTTGTTAAAATTCTATCTCCTTCTTCATTTTTATTTGAATCGATTAATTCAAATATTTCTAATTT
Organism: uncultured Bacilli bacterium; assembly: GCA_947522695.1. Classification (GTDB taxonomy): domain Bacteria; phylum Bacillota_I; class Bacilli_A; order RF39; family UBA660; genus CAG-533. The sequence goes on from CANNTX010000036.1 coordinate 10,920, forward strand.
ATGATATTTATTTATTCTAGTTTTATAATCATTAATTAAATCAAGAAGATATTTTTCTTTAATTTTTCCAACGCATATTATTCTTATCATACTTCAATATTTCCTGATATTTCATTTTGTTTGGCAATAACAATATTGTCAAATTCTATTTCATGATCTTTAAATTCATTTTTTAGTGTTTCTAGCGCTATTTCTGGGGTGTTATTTTCTTCGCTAAGGTGGGCTAAAATGATTTCTTTAGTATTACTACCAATTATCTTACTAAGATAGAAAGCGGATGATTCGTTAGAAAGGTGGCCTTTATCGCTAGATACTCTTCTTTTTAACCATCCAGGATATCTACCATTAAGTAACATATCAGCGTTATGATTGCTTTCAAAAATATAAACTGTTTTATTTTTTAATTTATTAAAATATTTTTGGTTAAGGTAACCTGTGTCTGTTATTTGGACAACACTACTATCTCCCTCGTTTATTATATATCCACGAGAATCTGATGTATCATGACTTGTTTTAATATTCTCAATTAAAAGATTATCAATTATCATATCATCTTCTAGTAATATTATATTTTCATATGTTTTTAAATATGGTAAATCTTCTAACATAGGTATAGTTAATATTAAAGTTGGATGATATTTTTTTACGATATTTTTTATAGAACTTACATGATCTGTGTGTGTATGGGTTATAAATATATATTCAATATTATCTAAACAAGTATTATTTTCGATTAGCTTTTCATTTAGGTAATTCATTGTACAGCCGGCATCAATTAATAATTCGTGATGACTTGTTTTTACATATGTAGAATTTCCTTTAGAACCACTTGCTAAGACGCTTACTAACATGAGAATACCGCACATGGATTAATATATGATCCATTTTTTAGGATAGCAAAATGTAGGTGAGTTCCGGTTGATGATCCTGAGTTACCCATATTAGCAATGTGTTGTGAACGGGTAATTGTTTGTCCTGCTGATACTTTAATATCGTTCTTTAAATGGGCGTAAATAATTTCAAATTCGCCATATGAAACTCTGACATAATTTCCCCAAGAGTTTCCACACATTGAACCTAGATATCCCTGATTTGGACATGAAGTGTATGTTGTTGTTACAATTCCTTCAGTGGCTGCATAAATTGGAGATCCGAAGCCAGTTCCGGAAATATCTATACCATTATGATGTCTTCCCCAACGCCAAGCAAATGGGCTGGTAATAACATATGGTGATAAAGTTGGCCAACGCCATTCATCATTTCCTTTAGGTATATATTCATAATTAATACCCGGATTAGAATAATATTTAGTGCCCTTAGCAACAATTTTATTTACTGTTGGTTTAATTTCTTCAGATTTTGTAATTACAAGTTTTTCAATTTCACCATTTTTATATTGAATTGATTCAGTTACTTTTGAAATACCATTTACTCCTTCTTGGATTACTTTTGTTTGTCCAACATACATATCTTTATCTTCTTGATATTCAGTAATGGCTTTATTATTAATATTTTCTACGACTTCTACCTCATG
>CANNTX010000037.1 GCA_947522695.1 uncultured Bacilli bacterium
AGAGATTGAATTTATCAACCTCTAAAAAATCTTATTACCATAGATTGGTATCTTTACACAAAGTTTTTTACACTCTCGAGGATGAAATTATTTTGATATTTTTTTCTCTTTTTTTATAGTATTTATATAAAATAAAAACTCACGAACTTTTCGGTCCGTAAGTTGATTTTAAATGGAGCAGGTGATGAGAATCGAACTCACGTCATCAGCTTGGAAGGCTGAGGTTCTACCATTAGACCACACCTGCGTCAAATACAAATTAATTATATAATAAATTAGAATGTATTTGCAAGTATTTTTTACTATTTTATTAAAGAAAGTTGAACTTTTCCTTTGTTTTTGTCGATATCTGATATATAAACAGTTAAAATATCTCCTACGCTAACAATATCTTTAGGATCTTTAACAAAGTTTTTGCTCATTTTAGAAATGTGTAATAATCCATCATCATGTAATCCAATATCTACAAATGCTCCAAATGAAGCAACATTTCTTACTGTTCCTTTTAATTCCATCCCAATAGATAAATCATCAATAGTTAAAACATCACTTCTTAAAATTGTTTCTGGAGCTTCACTTCTAGGATCTAATCCGGGATTTTTTAATTCTTTAATTATATCAGTTACTGTATAAATATCTGAATTTAGTTCTTTTGTTAATTTTTCTAAATCAATATTTTCTAGTTTATGTTTAAACTCTTCTGTTTTAATATCTTTGATATCTAAATTTAATAACTTTAATAATTTACTTGTTAATTCATAACTTTCAGGGTGAATTCCTGTATTATCTAATGGATTTATACTATTATTAATTCTTAAGAAACCAACACATTGTTCATAAACTTTATCTGTTGTTAATTTTTTGATTTCTTCTCTTGATGTAAATTCTTTTTTCTCTTTAAATTTTTGAATTTTATTAATTACAGTAGTAGTTAAACCTGATACATATTTTAAAATAAAGTTTGATGCCGTATTAATATTTACTCCTACCTCGTTTACAACTTTTGATACTGTATTATCTAAGCTTTCAGTTAATTTTTTAGAATTTACATCATGTTGATATTCTCCTACACCAATGCTTTTTGGATCTATTTTTACAAGTTCTGAAAGTGGGTCAATAACTCTTCTTCCAATACTTACTGCACTTCTTTCTTGAACTTCATAATCAGGAAATTCTCTTTGGGCTTCTTTACTGGCAGAGTAAACGCTTGCTCCTGCTTCACTAACTATTGTATAATAGACGTCTTTTAAATCCTTAATAATGTTTGCTACAAATTCTTCACTTTCTCGTGATGCAGTACCATTACCAATAGCGATTAAATTAATGTTATAAGTTTTAATTAAGTTAAGTAATTTAATTCTTGATGCTTCTTTTTCATTTTTTGGTTCATGAGGATAAATTACATCTTTATGTAAAACGTTTCCTTTTTCATCTAAACAAGCTAGTTTACAACCAGTTCTAAATGCTGGATCAAATCCAAGAACACGATATCCTTTAAGAGGTCTAGTCATAAGAAGATTTTCTAAGTTATCTTTAAATACTTCAATAGCGTTATCTTCTGATTTTTCAGTTAATTCACTTCTTACATCTTTTTCAATTGATGGATATATTAATCTTTTTAGGGCATCTTTTATGGCGTCATTAACATAATCTACAACAAATGATTCTTTATTTTTAATAATTTTATTAGATAAAGAGTTAAAAATATAATCATTATCATAATCTAATTTAACTGATATAACATTTTCCTTCTCAGCTCTATTAATTGCTAAAACACGATATGGTTTAATGTATTTAACTTTTTCAGTAAAGTCATAGTATATTTCATATGTCTTTTTTTCATCAACAGCATTTTTCTTTATTTTAGATACAATTGATGCATTATTCCAGACATAGTTTCTGACAAATTTACGATAATAAGCATTATCACTAATCCATTCACTTATAATATATTTAGCGTTTTCTTGGGCAACATCTTTTTCAACATTAGGAACGATACCACATAATGATTCTAGATTTCCTTTAGTGGGAAAAGCCATAATTGCTTTAGCTAAAGGTTCTAATCCCATTTTAATTGCTTCAGTTGCTTTTGTTTTCTTCTTCTCCTTATATGGCAAGTATATATCTTCTACTTCAACTAATTTAGTACAGTTTAAGATATTCTTTTTTATTTCATCAGTAAGCATACCTTTTTCATCAATTAATCTTATAACTGTTTCTTTTCTTTCCATTAAGTTGTTATAATAACGATATTTTTCTTCTATTTTAGTTATTTGATTTTCATCTAATGCGCCGGTGGCTTCTTTACGATATCTGGCAATAAAGGGAATAGTTGATCCTTCTTCTAAAAGGGTTAATACTGCCTTTATTTGATTTATTTTGATATTAAGTTCACTACTTAATTCTTCTATTACTATTTCATTCATAATTTACCTCACTTATTTTATTGTAACATAAAAAAAGAGATTTTAGTCTCTTTCTAATCTATTTTAGTAATATTTATGATATCTTCTTCTTGAAGATAAGATACTTTTAATTTATCTCCATTATTTATAAATGGAAGGTTATCTGATAATTCAATGGATGCTTTATATTTTTGATTGTTTGAATCAAGTATGTAATAATATGTTGTTCCATTTATTACGCTAGATTTTATAGATTTAATTATTATTTCTTTTGATATATCTTCGCCATTTTGAGTTAGTTTAACATTTTTTAAATAGTTATTAGCTGCTTCATTTATACCTTTTGATGAATCGGTTACGATTACTTTTTGGTAATCTTTTACATCAACAAAGCCATACATTTTTACTAATCCAGCAGCATCTTTTAAACTTACTAAATAGGTTGGATTTCCTTTAAGATTAATTAATAATGGGAAGGTAGATTTATATTTCATTTGTTGAACTGCACCTTCTGCTGATGCCATAGCACTATATTCTTCGGCTCCGGGTACGCTGTAAAAGCAAGTTGCACCAGTTCTCATATTAGTTAGTATGAAGCCAAGATTTGATTCATCATTTACGATAGAGGTTAATCCAGTATAAAGATATATATCGTCGTTCATAGCTAGATAGTTATATCCATCAGTTGTGTTTACGACATTCTTTTGAGAAAAGATGCTATTTAAGAAACCATTTTGATATGTTCCCCAGTCATCAACTTGTTCTATTATTAGGTTAGCATTAAAGGCGATATCAATCCATGTTGGAATATTTCCGATAAGATATTCTTCACTTTCTCCTGTTATAGCATTTAAAATTATTACACCTTCAACTTTAGCACGCATATTTATAGCACTATATTTAAGAACAGGCATTACCCAATATGGATTACCTTCATTATCAATTTCAAATGATATATTACCAAAATTTTTTGTTGGATATTTAAATCTTAATTTACGATAAACGTTATCATTAAATAAGCCTGATTCAACATATTTCATTCCTTTGTCTAGTCTAATTAGTTCTGATTTTCCAGTTGTACTATCAACAGTTATATACCCCTTTACTCCTTCTTTACGATTAGTTAGCCATTTTATAGGAGATGCATATTCTAAAGGTGTTACTCTAATTATTTTTTCATTATAGTTTATTTGAGTATAGATATTTGATACGTCATATTGACTTACTAAATCACTCATTTGTCCCATAACACGATCTCCTAGCGCTTTACTACTTGTTTTATCAAGTAATGGTAATTTTGAAAAATCAACTTCTTTAATATCAGTGTTAAATTCTTTAGTAGTATCTACTTCAATCCGATTTGCATATTTTGATGCCATAAATAGTGGACTTTCTATAAAATTCCATAACATGATTAAAACCAATATTGTTGGCACAGCTAGAAGTAAATAGTTTAATTTAATAATTCTTTTGTCAAATCTGATTACTTTTTTTAGGTTAAATATTAAACTTATTCCATAATAAAATAGGATTATAAAGATTATAAATAAATACAAGCTAATATTATGGATATTTAAAGCAGGTAAGAATAAGTAATAATAAATAAACGCAAAAAGTATAGTTAAAATAATACTTAATATTTTTTTCATATGTTCCTCCGAATTTATTATATCAAGAAAAATTAGAATGTGATAGAATATTATTTGTGATTGGTATGTACTATAATAATTTAAGTGATTTTTATAAGAATAAATTTGGATGTAAAGTTGTTAAACTTTCTTTTGATGGTGGATTTAGTTGTCCTAATAGGGTTAATGGCTCTGGTGGTTGTATTTTTTGTTCAGGTTCTTATGAGTTTGCAGGAGATAGAAATAAGTCTTTAGAAGAACAATATCAAGAGCAAAGAATAATGATGGATAAAAAATGGCCTAATGCGAAGTATATAGCTTATTTTGGTTCTTTTACTAATACTTTTGATACACTTGATAATTTAAAGAAAAGATTTGAAAAGGTTTTAAGTTTTGATAATGTGATTGGTTTATCAATTGGAACAAGAAGTGATTCAATTAGTAGTGAATGTTTTGAGTATTTAAGTGAGCTTAATAAAAGAACTTTTTTAACTGTTGAACTAGGGTTACAATCTTCTTTTAATCAAACTTTAAAATACATTAATAGAGGCCATGATATAGAGAATTTTGATAGTTGTGTTAAAAAACTAAAGGAATTAAATATTAATGTGGTTGTACATATTATTGATGGTCTTCCAGGTGAAACTGAAGATATGATGCTAGATACAGTTAGACATTTAAATAAACTTGATATAAATGGGATTAAAATTCATAATCTATTTGTGGTTAAAAATACATTACTTGGTAAAATGTATGAGGATAATCCTTTTAAATTACTTGAAAAAGATGAATATATTGATTTACTTGTTAAACAAATAAGAATTTTAAAACCTAGTATTGTTGTTCATAGATTAACTGGTGATCCTAAAAAAGAGGACCTCATTGCTCCATTATGGGCTGTTAAAAAAATTGATGTTTTAAATGGGGTTGTTAAGAAACTTAAGAAAGATAAAGCTTATCAAGGGATTGATTATAAAGAAAATTAGATAATATTAAAAGAGTTAACTTAAGACCAAATGTTAACTCTTTTTTCTGATTCAATATACATTAAATCTTTTGAATCTATTTTATATGTTTCGTAAAACTTTTTGGTTGATGATAATACTCCGTTTACTCTTATTTCATTAGGTGAATGAGTATCAATTATACTTTGCAATACTTTTGTGCTCTTACTATAATTATTAGCCCAAACTTTAGCAAATGATTTGTAAGTTTCTTGATAATCTTCTTTTTTTGCATTATTTTTTATTAAGATATTTGTAATGCATTCCATAGCACCTAAATCAGCAATATTTTCGCCAATTGTACGAGTTCCGTTATTAGAAACATTATGAATAATTTCGTAGTTGTTATAGTACTCGATAACTTTATTTTGAATTTCTTGGTATTTGGCTTGACTTGCTGTGGTGTACCAATTATTAAGTAAGCCATTTTCATCAAATTTTGAACCATTATTATCAAATGCATGAGATATTTCATGTGCAATTATGAAACCAATACTTCCAAGATTTTCATATTTATTGTTAATATCTTTAATTACTTTAGTGCTTCCAGTTAAAATATTAATTGAGTTTGATGTAACATCATAATAGGCATTAAATGTATAATCTGGTAGAGCATTAGTTGTAGTAGTTGTATCTAACATTTCGTATGATGCAGCTCTCACTACTTTATTAAGATTAATAATATTTTTTACTAATGAAATATTACTATCATAATCATAGTATGAAGATAAATCTTTAATATAGTTTGTACCAATATTTATTTTAATATAGTTTAGTTTAGTTACAGCCTTACTTTTTGTTTCATTATCCATCCAAGATGTATTTATCATATCCTCATATTCTTTTATTATTTCATTTGTAAGATTAGAGATATAATTTTTAGTATCTTCAGTTAAGTATTTATTGTTGTAATTTTTGGAAATCTCATTTGGATATATTTGTTTAATTAAATCATAAGCTGTTTCTTCTCTAGTATATTCTTTACCTAATAAATTTTTATTTAGTTTGGTAAATATTGTTTCATAATTTTCAGTTGTATACTTAGCATATGTTTGAAGTATTTTTATTGTTGCTATATTTTTCCATAAAGAAAGATTACTATTTGTTAAATATTTATTTAATTCTTGATATGATTTTTCATCAACTAAACTTAATTTATCTATTTTAGATAGTCCTAATTCATTAAAATATTTGTTAATATCTAAATTAGTATAAATTTTACTTAACGCTGATTTATCAATAATATTATAGTATTTTTCAGTATTTAATAAATCGTCTTGTTTTAATGAATTATTAGCTAGATTTGTATAGAAGTCATCGATTTGATTAGTTATATCTAGGGCTTCTCCAGCAGTATAACCATATTCTCTTAATAGTTTGTTATTATATAATTTAAAGTTATTTTTTACAGTAGTTAATGTTTCGTTGCTATAATAATCTGATGAGTAACCATAATCCATTGGAATTGATGTTATATATAAAATGTTCTTTCCTGTTTTAAAATCTTTCATGATTGATTTAGACATTAATAATTCAATACCTAGTTCTTTTTCTAGTTTTATTGCTTCAGTAATAAATTCATTAATATTTGTTGTTTTATTAATTTTATCTATGTATGGCTCTAAATCTTTTAATCCATTCTTATTACGAAATTCAATATTTAAATATTCATTATAGAATTCTTTAATATTTTTTTCTTCACTCGTAGTTGGATTACTTATTATTTCTTTTACTATGTTGTTAGAATCATTGGAAATTTCTTTGTTTAAATCATCAATATATGACCAACCATCTTTTTTATCTTTAATTGTTTCTTTATTTATGTATTCGTAATAATTATCAATATAATTTTTATTTAAGTAAATAAAGGCACCTATTATAGCAACAACAAATATTATTGCATATAGAATATATTTTTTAGTTTTATTTTTAGTCACCGAACAACACCTTCTCTTGATTATATTTTTTAATTATTAGGAATACGGTTATGGCAGATAATATGAGTGTACTTATGATGGTCATTAAAATATTTAAAGTATTAAAGTTATTTGAAAATATATCCATAAGAATTTGAACACAGTTGACAATTGGAATTGCATAGTAAATTAAACTATCAGTTGAAATACTTAAGATGTTTGTAAATAAAGGTATCATTGATAGGTATTGTAATATAGCAAGTTTGATTCCGGCTTCTTTAGCTGTTTTTGTATTAGCAACCAGGATGGTTGCAAGTGCTGAAATTACAAGTGATGATGCTAAACTAACACATAATCCGATTAAAATACTTTTTGCTGATATAGATATATTTAAATTGCTAAAGGATACAAAATAATGACTTGAAATAACTAATGTTAATAATACAGATAGAAATTCAATTATAGAAGCAGCAGCACTGGCAATAAAATTAGCTAAATATTTTCCTAATATTAATTCTTTTTGAGATATGGGAAAACTTAATATAGTTTCTAAAGTTCCGCTTTCTTTTTCGGTAACGGTTGTTGATATTGCCATTGACTGAGACGTTGATATTATTCCAGCAAAGATAAGCATAAATAGGGTTGAATAAATTGTTACTAGAATAAAGTCGCTACCTTCTAGTTCTTTAAATTCATAATTATATTTGGCAGTTATTTCTTCATAATCAATGCCTTCTCCAGCAACGTATGTTATTAATTCATTGTTTTTTAATGATTCAAAGTAACCTCTAATTAAACTTTGAAGTTGATAACCATCTTGACTATTATCGGTATAAAAATAATACTTTTTTTCTTCTTCGTTATAATCGATATAGGCACTGATATCTTTATCTTTATAGGACTTTTCCATTTCACTCAAATTATCATATTTAACTGTTTCTAATTGGTATTCACTACTTACGATATTTTCAATAATATTTGGCTCAAAGTCTATTCCTACCTTATATGGCTCTAATACTTGATTTTGATCAAACATTACTCCATAAACGATGACAAAGAACATTCCAATTAAAGGCATAGCAAGTAAGGTTATAAATGTTTTTTTATCTCTAACGATAGAACGAAGTTCTTTTTTGATTGTTATTTTTATATTATTCATTGGCTTCTCCTATTAATTTTAAAAAGGCATCTCTAATGTTGGTGGTGTTAGTATTTTTTAAAATTTCTTCACTTTTTCCATAGGCGATAACTTTACCTTTGTTAATAAGTAATAGTTTATCACAGATGTTTTCTGCTTCTTCCATGTAATGGGTTGAATACAATATGCATTTGCCTTTAGTTTTTTCTTCGTTAATAAAATCTAAAATAGTTTTACTAGAAATAACATCTAAACCACTTGTTGCTTCATCTAATATATAATATTTAGGGTTATGAACTAGGCAACGAGCAATACATGTCCTTTGGTACTGACCAGTAGATAAACTTTCAATTCTTTGATAAGCAAATGATTCCATATTAAATCTTTTAATAATATCATTTATGATTTTTTCTAATTTATCTTTAGGAACTTCGTAATATTCACCGCACATTTTTAGTAATTCATAGGGTGATATATCCTTATATAATTTAGTATTTCCTGACATGAATGCAATATTTTTCTTAATTGTTTCATTATTTTTTTGATAGTTCATGTTGTCAATTAAAATCTCTCCACTATCTGGTTTCATAATGCCTGATATCATTCTAAGTAATGTTGTTTTTCCAGCTCCATTAGGTCCTAGAATACCTAAAACTTCTCCTTCCATAGCAGTAAATGAGATATTATTATCAGCAAGAAATGTTTCTATTTTATTTTGATTATTTTTCTTTTGAAAACTTTTAGTTACGTTTTTTATTTCAATCATGTTAGACTCCTTTTTACTATATACAAGTATATCATTTTATAGATAAAATAAAAAGAATTATTGTGTATAATTCTTTGTTAATAACTTGTTAGATTTCAACATTTTCTTGTTCTAACATGTCTTTAAATTGAACTTTAAATTTTTCAATTTCTTTCTTTAAACTATCAGGATAAATATTTTTAGCATTTTTAACTGCTTCATAAATATGTTTAATTCTTACTTCAGGTGAGTTTTCAAATACAGCGTAACTAAAAGCATTAGCAAGTAGTGTTAAAGTTATATCTGGATATCTACTAGAAATTTCGTATACTCTTTTATATTCACTTGTCATGTCTACTAAAAATGCAAATATTTTTTCTTTTTGGAAATCTGTATAAGCAAGTTTTACACCCATTTTCTTTTCGAATTTAGGATATGTTCCCATAAGAATTTTTACAACTGTTTCAGGATCACTTTCTGCAATATCTATTTTAATAAATCTACGAAGGAACGCTCTATCTCTTAGGATGTATGCTTCATATTCTTCTGTTGTTGTTGCACCTATCATTTTAATAGTACCACGATCTAAGAATGGTTTTAACATATTGGCAAAATCGATATTATTATTGGGATTTTTATTTACTAATAAGTGAACTTCATCAATAAAAAGAATAGTATTCGTTTTAGTTTTTAATTCATTAAGTAATATTTCTAATCTAGCGTCGGTATTACCATTTTCGGTTGTGCTACCTAAAAGAGATGTAATGTTGATTTTAATAATACTCCATCCTTCAAGGGCTTTAGGAATATCTCCTTTTTGGATGCGATAAGCAAGTCCTTCTACTAATGCAGTTTTACCTATACCTGGTTTACCTGTTAATAATGCGGCTTTATCAGGAGTAATTAGGGCTAAAATCATTTCATTAATTTCTTTATCTCTTCCTATTGACGGATTCGTAATATATTCTTTTTTAGTTAAATCTTCACCATATCTTTCAAGTACGCTTATTTTATTTTTTGGATCTGTTTCATTGTTTTTTTGTTCATCATTAATTGGTTCAGTTGTTAATGTTTCGATATTTTCATCTAAAGTTTCTAATGTTTCCACTTTCATTACTCCTTTTTTAACGTAGTTTATTATACCTAATTGTGATTAAAATGGCAATATTTTCCTACTATAACCATTTTGGATTGCATAACAGTCATGGGCGGCAATAAATGCTTTGCTATCATATTTTAAGATTTGATATTTAAAATTATAATATTCATCGAATGGAAGAATCACTAATAATGTTGGTTCTTTATTAATAAATATTCCACCTTTATTACCAATTTCGGTTACGCCTAATTTTAAATCGTTAACAATGTATTTTTCTAAATTTTTCCAGTTTTTACTTTTAATATATATCATTTTGCTATCATTTACTCCTAACATGATAATATCAATCATTTTTGATGATATAGTTAGAATAAATATAGCATAGATTGTTTTGGTTATACCAAACAGGAAGGCACCACTCATTATAATAAATGTGTTAATAATACTATTGCACTGGCCAATAGGGATTTTAAAATACTTGTTTAAGATAGATGCTAATATATCTGAGCCACCTGTATTAAATCCGGAACGATATATAATACCATTAGCAATTCCAATTGATATGGAAGATACTAAAATAATCAAAAATTCATTTTTTAAATAGCCTTGAAGGCTATAAGAAAAAGTACTGGTAAATGAGATTAAAAGGGTAAATATTGCTGCGCCAACTATAGTATATATAGCCTTATCTTTACCTAGAATAAAATAAGATATTATTACTAAAACAAGTGTACATATGTTGATAATTATGGATGTTTTTAATCCGGTTAATTCTTTAATTACAATTGCTAGACCACTCATCCCACCAATAACAATACTGTTTGGTACTAAAAAGGTATTGTAAATTATTCCATATAAAAATGATGCTAAAGTAAAAAATATAAGTCTGATAAAAAAATTTTTTCTATCTACTTCATTAATAATACTTATTTTTTTATGAAATAATTTAAATCTTTTCATATGATACACCTTATTATAATATTACTATTTTTTTGAATTATAGTAAAGAAAAAAACACCCAAAGGTGTTTTAAATGTTATTATTCAATGATTTCAGTAACTGTACCAGCACCAACTGTACGTCCACCTTCACGAATTGAGAACTTAGTTCCGTT
>CANNTX010000038.1 GCA_947522695.1 uncultured Bacilli bacterium
GGTATTTCTTCTGGTAAAAACATTTCTGTTTTATTATAATATCGTTTGCTTATATCTTTACCATATTTTATTAATGTGTGTTTTCCTTTAAAATAAGGCAATGGTTTGATTGCTTTAGCAATGCCACTTCTGATAAATAATGGTAAACTTAAATATAATTTTTCCATTTTAGAATCATTATACTCATTATATCCACCAAACATTTCATCAGCACCTTCTCCTGATAAAACAACCTTAACTTGACTCCTTGCTAGCTTACTTAAAAAATATAAAGGAACTGTACTTACATTTGCACTTGGTTCATCACAATGATACTGAATAGTTGGTAATATATCAAAAAATTCATCACCAGTTATAACTTTACTGTAATGCTTAACATTAAAATGATCAGATAAACTTTTAGCATATTCTATTTCACTAAAACCTTTACCTTCAAAACCAACTGTAAATGTTTTATTTGGTTTAGCAAGACTTACAACATATGAAGAATCAACTCCACCACTTAAATAAGAACCAACTTCTACATCACTTATTTGATGGTATTTTATTGAACTTTCTAACGTTTCTTTTACTAATTTTTCATAATATTCATAACTATTATTTTCCTTTTCATAACAAGGTTTAAAATAACTTTTAACATCTATTTTACCATTTTTATAAATAAAATAATGACCTGGTTTTAATTTTTTAGTATATTTAAAGAAAGTATCTTCTAAATGATTAGCACCATATGATAAATATAATCCTAAAACTTTATTATTTAGTTCTTTTTTAAAATCAGGATGTGATAAAAATGATTTAATTTCACTACCCACCATAAATAATCCATTATGATTATAATAATAAACAGGCTTAATCCCAAAATAATCTCTAGCTCCAACTAAAGTCTTATTCTTCTTATCATAAATAATTATTCCAAACATACCTCTTAATTTATTGAAAACATTAGTTCCATATTCTTCATAACCATGAACAATTACCTCAGTATCACTATTAGTTGTAAATATATGATTATGCTTTTTTAATTCTTCTCTTAATTCTTGAAAATTATATATTTCTCCATTAAACATAACAACTATATTTTTATCTTCATTATAAAGTGGTTGATTTCCACCTTTTAAGTCTATAATTGATAGTCTTCTAAAACCCATAGCAATATTTTCATCAACATAATAACCATCACTATCTGGGCCTCTATGTTTAATTCTATCTGCCATATCTTTAATTATTTTCTTTTTATTATCTTTTTTTGTTTTATCATAAAATGCACAAAAACCACACATTTAAATCAACTCTTTCTTTAAAGATTATACAAGATTATTAATTCTTTAATCAAGCATTTTAATTTTAATTGAATCAGAATAAATATAATTATCCATATCATAATTAAAATTATTAGTTATATTTTCTCTAGCGTTTTCACTTAACTCTGAAATTCTTTTATCATTAACAAGAGGATCAATATATCTTATTTTAGCTCTTGATTTTACATAATAGTAATCATCATGCATGTTTTTTGAGATATTAATATCTTTCAAATTTACCCATTTGTCAAAAACATCTTTTAATCTAGATTTATTAATTATTTCGATAACCTCATTCTCACTTAACGTATATAAATCATTAATAGTTAAAATATTATTTTTAACTAACCATTTCAAAATATCACTTAATAATCCCATAGAATATCTCGTTTTATCATCACGATACAATATTGATAACTTACTAGTTAACTCTACAAAATCATCTGCAATATTTGCATCGTCAAAACATAACTCTAATTCTTTATTTTCGTTAATCCCAACATAAATATTTTCATAGAATCTTTTTATTTCTTCTATATCACATAATTCATTTACAAACAAGGCATTTGAAAGTGAATATTCTAATCTATCAGCAGACAATCTAGGTGTATCATTATCGGCAATTGAATATATATGATAATCATCAACTTCTTCTAATTTGATATCATCTCTTTCAAGTAATGTCATAATTTCTTTTGAATTCTTAATAATATCTGAAGTCTTTCCTTCAGTAGATTCTTGCTTATCTGCATCTCCATTAAATATATCTACCGTATGTTTAAAAACAGGTGATGCAATATCATGAAACAATCCTGCTAATGTTTGTTTCTTATCAGCGGTAAAATTCCAAACAATTAAAGCAACACCAACACTATGATCCAAACTTGTATAAGGATAGCCATACTTAAACATTTTCGAATATATTTTACCACATGTTACACTTATTTCCTTTTGATGTTACATTTCTTTAGTATAAATATAATCATTTAAAAAAGGAGGAAAATCCCATGACAATATTCTATAATATTCTTTTAACCTATTATCTATTGTATCCAAATATTTCAATTTTATCATTTCTTTCTTTTAATAGTTTTTTCTAAATAATATTTTTTATCAAAGCCACCATTTTTATCCTTTTTTATCATAGCTACATCATAAACTTCTTGCATATTAACATTTATAGATTTAGCTAAATAATTTATAACTTCTAAAACATCAGCAAGTTCTATAACCATATCTCCACTTTGCCCATAAGCAAATGCATCAATTACTTCATTACATTCTTCTTTTAATTTATTTAAGAGTTCTCTTTTATATTCAATGTCATCAAGAACTCTATATGAAGCAAACTCTCCGTTATTAGTTATTTTTTCAATTATATTATCTCTAACAAGCTTATTAAATATTCTTTCATCTTCCATAAATTTATCTTCCTTTATATTGAGTATTAAAAGCATTTTCGTCATTATAATGATAAAATAATATATATTTATCTATCAATGAACTTTTTCCCATAAATAATTTTACCTCTTCTTCACTTAATTTCATAGTTTGAATAAATCTTTCAAGTCTATATTCAGGTAATTCCAAAGCATAACTAATTATATCTTCTCTAGTTAAAATTTTATCAATTCTTATTTTATCAGTTACAAATAAGTCATAATAACCATAATAATCATCTTCATATTCAATTATTTTTCCAAGAGAAGTTACTTTACATATAATTACATCCTCTTCACGAGCATTACCATATCTTAATGTATCTTCCAATCTTTTAGCAAAATGAAATCCGACTTTTTTAGGACTAATTTCTTGATCTATTTCGTATATATTTCCTTCTTCAAACTGAAATCCATAATTATTTACAAAATTATCCTTATTACCTATAAAAATTTTATATCCTTCCATAATATAATGTTTCCTTTAAAAATTTACACTAATAGAACCAACTTTATTTTTTACACTTATCATTTTATCACCATTATTAACATTTTCATTATTTTTTCCATTAATTAAAACACTTCCAATAATATTTGTTGTATTAACTTTATAATTTTCAATACTATCATTAACCATAAGTGTTATATCACCAATACTACTATTAACATATATACTTTCATTTATTTTACCATCAAAATTAAAATTACCAATTTTTAAATATGAATTAATCTCATTAAATATAGAATTATCTATATTCACATCTCCATGTTTAATATCAAAATTTAACTCATTAATATTAACATTTTCTATATTAACATTCCCATTAGCTACTTTAATATCCAACAAATTAATCATTTCCTTTGGAATAGATAATTTTAATTTATAATCAGTAGATTTTTTTCGTTTCTTGCCATTTTCTTTTACATATAAAGTATCACCAATAACCTCAAATTTTATTTTATCATTATTAGATTTAACATTAAACTCACTTCCATCATTAACTGTTATATTACTAGAACTAACGTCAATAGATATTTTTGAAAAATCAAGATTATTTAACTCAACATTTTCCATAATCAAATCACTTGGTAAAGTAACAAATAAAACCTTATGAATTCCATTAATCGCACTACTTATGAACATGAACGGAATATATATCATAAAGAAAATTACCATTAAAGCTAAAAATGTAACTAAATATTTAATTACTTTTTGTGTATTATTCATTTAACACTTACACCTCCAAACAAAATAATTCCCTTTAAATTAATATTTATTGTTTTTTCATCATCTGATTTATGTTTGATATTAATTTTTCCAAACACAGTAGATACTTTATTAACCACCTTAACATTATCTGGAACATACAAATTAACTTTACCAAACACAACATAATTATCTATTACTATGTTATCGCTTAAATCTATATTTCTTAAATCTAAAGTAATATTACCAAATAATGCCGTAGGTCTAAACACTTTTACACTATTATCATTAATCACAAACTTTTTATCATTAAAAATAGTCCAATAATCATTATATAAACATTTATTATCACCTTTATCTTTAGATACAACATTAAATCCTAGACAAATAACAATAACAAATAATATCAATTTAGCAATTAATCTAAATGTATTAAAACTAAAAACATCAAATCCAAACATTATACCAATTATTATTAAAAATATTCCTAATAAATAAATCATTTTATTTTTCACAATTCCCATATCCTTCCATATCAATTTTATCATAGTTTAATAAAATTAAACATATTTTTATCCCATATTCGCATTATATATTATAAACATATGTTCGTCAATAAGTTTTTCAAAAAAAGTGAATAATCTAACTATTCACCATTTAATTTCTTCTAACCCTTTGCTCTTCAAATAATTATTACACTTTGAAAATGGTTTAGAGCCAAAAAAGCCATTGTATGCGCTAAAAGGTGATGGATGTGCACTTTCAATAATATAATTATTTTTAATTAAGGCTTTCTTACTTCTTGCATAATTACCCCAAAGTATAAAAACTACATCTTTCTTATTATTATCTATTAATCTTATTACATCATCTGTAAATTGTTGCCAACCTATATTACTATGACTATTCGCATTATCTTTTTCAACCGTTAAAGTTGAGTTAAGCATCAAAACTCCTTGTTTAGCCCACGAACTTAAATCACCACTAGTTCTTATTGGAACTCCTAAATCATCATATAGTTCCTTATAAATATTTTTTAAACTTGGTGGTAATTTTACACCATCTCTAACTGAAAATGATAATCCATGTGCTTCACCTACTCCATGATATGGGTCTTGTCCCACAATTACCACTTTAACATTAGCAAAAGGAGTTAATCTAAAAGCATTAAATACTTCATGTTTAGGGGGAAATATTACTTTATTTTTATATTCATTTTGCACTCTTAAAAGTAGTGGTCTAAAATATTCACCATCATATATATTTTTTAAAACTTTATCCCAATCATTACCTATCATACTTAATCCTTCTTATATCTAAATAATCTAGATGGTCTATGTCCTTCCCCAGTTTTATAGTCATCTGTCGCCTCAACTTTATTAGCAATAATTCTTCTAAAAGCAGGATCTAGTAATTTCTTATCAAGAATAACTTCATAAACTTGTTGTAATTCGCCCAAAGTAAATTCCTTAGGCATCATATTAAACACTATATCTGTATACATAATTTTATTTTTTAATCTTTCAATACCTGATAATATAACTAAAGCATGATCAAAGGCTAAATCATTATTTTCAATTATTTCAAATTTATATCTATCAGTAGTTTTATCTTTTAATATTTTCTTAATTTTAGTTTTTAATACATCCTTGCCATTATCAAGAAGAATTGAAACAATCCCTTTTTCTTCTTTAACACTTACATTAAACCAAGAAGCATTTTCCATTAGTTTAGTATTTAAGCTATTTTTATCAATTAATGCCATATATGATGTTGATACAATACGCATTCTAGGATCCCTATGAACATCACCAAATGTATATAATTGTTCTAAATAAATATTATCTAAATTAGTTTCTCTTTTTAAAATCCTATTTGGAGCATCTTCTAAATCTTCATGAACATCTAAAAATCCTCCCGGTAAACACCATTTATTTTTAAATGGATAATCATCTCTTTTAACTAACAAAATACTCATATTCTTTTTTGAAGTTTTACGATAATTATCAACCTTTTCATCAGCAATTGAAATAATTAATATATCAGTTGTTAATGATAACTTTTCAAATTTACTTGAATCATAATGTTTTAAAAAATCTTCTTCACTATTATACATAAGTTACATCTCCTCTTATTAACAATTTAATTATATCATATTTAAAAAGAAAACACGATATTTTTTAATTATGAAATATCGTGTATTCATTTTTGACCTAACATCTAATAATTTGATATTCTATTCCTTAAGGAACATTTAATTGTTTAGGTGATTACCTCTACTCTAGCAATAGAAAGAGGTGATAGTTGTGAATAAAAATTTATTATATTTTATAATATTTAATCTATTTATAATTATTTTTATTTTATTATACATCATTATTAAAATGATTGTGTTAAGACAAAAACCACCATAAACAGGGGGTTTTGTGAAAACTTTGCAAAAGGTAATCACTTAGCATCCAAAATTAAGTGTTCCTTTTTTATATTATGTAAGTTTTCCTTACACATTCATATTATCAAATTTTAACAATTTGTACAAGTACAAATAACGCAATTTCATACATTTTCATACATTATTTCATACATTATTTAATACATTAATAAATATTAAACAAGCTCCTCTAAAACCCTTTTAAGCTTATCTAACATCTCAACAATATCTTCTTCACTTTTAGCAAAAGTAAATCTTCCAACTAATTCATCCTCATTCGGCCAAGCAATACTTTTTCCAATTAAATATCTTAAATTAATATTTTTATATAAATAAATCAATAAATCTTCGTCTTCATTTATTATTCCATCTGCATAACGTTTTCCCTTTAATTCTGTAAAATCTAGCACAATAAAGAATCCAACCTTAACATCACATTTAATTTTAACTCCATCTATTCCCTTATTTATATCATAATAATTTACATATCTTTTAATAGATTCAACCACCCTATTACGACATTTCTTATCACAACATTCAACTCCCATAATCATAGTCTTAAATAAATTATAACGATACTTATATTCTTCTCTTAATTTACTAAAATATTCATCATATTCTATCTCACTACTACCAAACGCACCAGCAAGTGCTTCACCAATAATAGCCGGAACTGCATCAAGTTCTCTAAATATTTTATTAACAATTTCTCTAATAATTATTTCATCAGCAACAACAAATCCCGCTCTTAAACTTGCCATGCCATAAGATTTAGAAAGTCCAAATAAAGATATCGTATTTTTAAACATACCATCTAAACTTGCTATCGGTTTAGCAATATCCCCATCAAAACATATATCACGATAAATTAAATCATCAATAATAAACATATTGTTATCTTTAATAACCTTACCAAGTTCTTCTAATCTTTCTTTTTCACACTCTCCCATATAATTTCCTAAAGGATTATTCGGATTACTATTCAAAAAAGCAACTACCTTAGGAACATAATCTAAATCTTTATATTTATCCTTAAGTTCATCATTAATTTCCTTAACCTTATCGTCTAGCCTCTTAGGATTAATCAAATAATTATCCTCTTCTAATAAAGGCACAACCTCAACATTAACATTTAATCTTTCTGGTTTAAAAGTAAATAATCCATAATTAGGAGCCGTAGTTATAATTACATCATATGGTCTAGCAATTATGTCTATAACATAATTAAAAGCCTGACTAGTAGAAGCACACATCGTTAAATTATTAACCGATAATCCCTTACTATCAATATCGTTATAATCATATGCATCATCATTCTTAATGCCTATTTTCTCTACATAATCAAGAAGAACTTTTCTAACCCTGTCATCACCTTCAGAATAAGGATATTTATATAACTCATTACCATGAATATAACTATCTAGTCTTTTAATAATAGGAGGATAAGCATCATAACTCAAAGGATTACCACTAGTAAAATTTAAATCTTTTTTACTATCATATAAATTATTTAAAATATAATCATAAATACTAAACCCATCTTCAACTCCTTTAACATATTTAGAAAAAGGTTTATTATCTAATCTCTTACCAACATCAGGAAATCCAAACTTTCTTTCTTTCAAATAAGGATATCTCTTTAAAATATCGCTAAATAGCTTATCCATAATTATTCACTCCTAACTTAAAAACTTTTCATTTATTTTCTTAATAAAATTATACCCATTCTTTCTAAAACATTTTATTGTCTTATTTTCCATTAAAACTTCAATCCTACTTATATTATTAAATACCTTATTTTCTCCATCAAATGTGATTAATAAATCATTCGTATTACTTGGAATCAAAGCAATTAATTTATCATCAGGAAGTACTAAAGGTCCCAATAAATTACGATAAGTTTTACTATTTAAAGGAGCAATAGGTGTTATTTGTAAACTATGAAAAGTATTATAGACAATAGCACCACCTAAACTTAAATTATAAGCTGTTGAACCAAAACTAGTCGATATTACAACTCCATCACCCACAAAATTTTCCAAATGTTCATTGTCTATCTCTACATTTAATTTTAGAGTTTTAAAATCACTAGATCTAAACACAAATTCATTTAAAGCATTTAACTCATATATTTTATCTCCATCATATATTTTTGCTTTAACAACTTTAATCTCTTCCTTAAAATAATTATTATTTTTTAAATCAGCAATAAGTTCATCTAGTTCTTCAGTATTAATATCTTGAGCAAAACCGAGTGTTCCTGTATTTACTCCTAAAAATAAAGCATCACTATTAAAGCCAGTATCCCTAACCATTCTAAGAAAAGCCCCATCGCCGCCTATTGCTATAGCATAATCATAGTTATCATTATCTAAAATGAAACCACTATCTTCTAATTTCTTAGCTAACTTCTCATAAACCTTAATAGACTTTTCGTTATTATTATAAAATATTTTAACTTTCATCTTACTTATAAATCTCTAATAAATTTTTACTTATACTTTCCATAATATATTTTTTATTATTTAATCTAGTATCATTTATCGCAATTAATTCATATTCATAATATTTGTCACTATTTTTATCATAAATTGCATAATAAATTTTATTATCATCACCAAATAAATTATTTTCATCAACTCTATTAATCTTACCTGTAATTCCAACACCAATATCACTATTAGCAAAATCACTAATATTTTTAGCCATTTCTCTAGCCACATTCATACTATAAACTGAATATTTATCAATTACTTCCTTACTAACTCCCATTTTAATCTTATACTCATTAGAATAAGTAACTGCACTAAATTTTAAAACATTACTTGATCCATCTATATCTGTTATCGAACTAGCCACAAATCCACCAGTACAAGATTCCATAGTCGCAATTGTCATTTTCTTTTCTATTAATAAATTAACTACATCTTTCATAAAGTTTTTCCTTTCTTATATACTCTAAAACATCTTTATTAAGATACCTTTTTATTATATCATTTTTATTAATATTATTCCTAATAAAAGTAGAACTTATATCACTATTTAATATATTCGTAACAACGATATTATCACTCGCTACTATTTTATCATTACCTCTATTAATAACCAACAACTTATATTTACTTAAAATATATTCACTATTTTTCCAAGTACCAATTTGCTTTAAATTATCAGCACCCAATATAAAATAAATTTCATCACCTAAATATTTTTTCTTAAAATAATCTAAAGTTTCATAAGTATAAATAACTCTATTTTGATTTTCATAATCACTTACTATCATATCATTATAATCTTTGGTCATCATCTTAAGCATTTTGATTCTATATCTTATATCAATAAGATCATCTTTATTATACTTATTACCTGTTGGAACAAATATCACTTTATCTAAATATTTAAGCATTAATAACTCCTTAGCAATATATAGATGCATTAAGTGAGGAGGATTAAATGAACCTCCAAAAATACCTATTCTCATAACTATCTTTTTAAATAAGGAATAGTATATTTATGTAATGAATTATTATGTAACTTTTCTATTTTACCTTTAACAATCTCATCTTCTAATGTACCACTTAAATACTTTTCAATATCACTATATTTTACACCTAATTTATCTTCATCACTTAATCCAGATAATCCATCACTTGGAACTTTATATAATACTTTTTCTGGCACTTTTAGATATTCACCTATAGCAATAACTTCACTAACCGTATAATCTGTTAAAACACCAATATCATGAACTGAATCTCCACCTTTAGTAAAATATCCAACATAACTTTCACATTTATTACTTGTACCCGCAACTATATAAGTTTTACCTTTAATAGCTGAATATAACGCTGCTAAATAATAACAGCTTGCCATTCTAAGTCTAGGTTTTAAATTTATTTCGCTGTTTTTTAACTCTTCACTTGTAAAGTTACCTAACTTATCAATTTCTTTAGTAAATACATCAAAAGTATCAGTTAAATCTAAATTAATTAGTTCAAAACCAAATGTATCAGCAACTAACTTAGCATCACTTTTATCTTCCGCTTTAGAGTGGCAAGGTAAAGTAACACCTAATACATTTTCTTTTCCAATTGCCTCACACATAACTGCTGCTACAACTGCTGAATCTTTACCTCCACTAATGCCTAAAACACATCCTCCTAAATTATTCTTTTTATAATATTCTCTAATAAAATTAATTAATTTTTTAGTTTCTACTTCTTTATTAAACATAAACTATTCCTTCTTTCTTTTTCTAAACTAATTGCTAAAAGTGAATTAGCATCTTTTATATAATTTAAATTTATTAATTCATCCAATTCTTCAAAACTACACTTAATAACTTTAACAAATTCACCATCATCTAAATTTTGATTACTAACTAATTTACAACCTTTAAAAACAAATATGTGATTTAACGCTCCACTTATACCTTGATCTTGATAAAAGGCTTTAATATAGTAAGTCTCATTAGGAACATATCCTGTCTCCTCTAAAAACTCTCTTTTAGCCGCATCTAATATTGATTCATTATCATTAACATATCCAGCTGGTAAATTAGCAAGAACGCCTTCCTTAGTAAACACTCT
>CANNTX010000039.1 GCA_947522695.1 uncultured Bacilli bacterium
TACATGATATTTTAGGTAAATTAGTTGAAACAGAAGAAAAATATTCAGTAGCTATTGATACGGCTCTTGGTTTTACAGCTAATGTAATTGTAACTGATAATGAAACATCGGCTAAAGAAGCAGTATATTATTTAAAACAAAATAATTTAGGTAGAGCTACTTTTTATCCTTTAAATATTATTAAACCTAAAAGAATAGATGAATTATCATTAAAGAAATTAGAGGTTGTTCCTTGTTTTATAGGGATTGCTTCAGATTTATGCAAATATGATCCTAAATATAGAAATGTTATATTAAATGCGTTAGGTAACGTAATAATTGTTGATAATTTAACGAATGGAACTAATGTAGCTAAAATAATTAATCATATGTATAAGATTGTTACTTTAGATGGAGATATTATTAATGCGGGTGGATCTATTACAGGTGGTACTAATAAATCAAATAATAATTTAATTAGTCAAAAGTTTGAATTAGAAAATAAAATTAAATTATTAAATTCTAAAGTAAATGAAATAAAGTTAAAAGAAGAAGAAATTAATAATCATGATAAAGATTTAACTATTTTAGAGAAGAAAGTATTTGATGCTAATAATGAACTTAATGGAGCTAGAGAATATATTATTAGAAAAAATAATGATTTAGAAATATTAAATAATAATTTAATAAGTGTTAATAATGAAATTAATGGAAATGTTGGATTATTAAATAATGATATTTCTAGTAAGTTACAAGAAATATTAGATGAATACTATAAAGTTAATGGTGAAAAGGAAAAAATAGAATTAAATATTAATGAGTTAAAAGGTTCTAGAAATGATTTACAATCGGAAATTAATGAATTAGAGATTAATAATCGTAAACAAAATAGTGAATATAATAAATTAATGAATGAAATTAGAACTTTAGAAGTTAATATAAGTAAAGAAGAATCTAAATTAGATACATATTTATTAAGATTAAATGAAGAGTATGGCATGACTTATGATAAAGCTAAAGAATATAAGTTAGATTTAGATTTACCTGATGCTAGAATTAAGGTTAATAATTTAAAGAGAGATATTAAGAATTTAGGAGATGTTAATACAGGATCTATTGCGGAATATGAGCGTATTAATACTAGATATGAATTTTTAACTAAACAAAAAGAAGATTTAACGGGGTCTATTAATGATTTATTAGAGATAATTAATGAATTAGATGATACGATGAAGGAAAGATTATTATCTACTTTTAATGCTTTAAATAATGAATTCTGTAAGGTATTTAAGAAGTTATTTAGAGGTGGAGAAGGAAAGTTAGTTCTTTTAGATGAAAATAATATTTTAACTAGTGGTTTAGAGATTAAGGCATGTCCTCCTGGAAAAGAAATTAAGAGTTTAAAGACTTTATCTGGTGGAGAAGCATCAATGACAGCATTAGCACTTTTATTTGCTACTATTAATATTAGAACAGTACCATTTTGTATTTTAGATGAGGCGGAAGCTGCACTAGATGAAGCAAACGTTGATATATTTGGTAATTATTTAAAAGAATATGATAATAAGACTCAATTTATTGTAATTACCCATAAAAAGAGAACAATGGAATATGCTGGATCTTTATATGGAATAACAATGCAAGAGTCAGGTGTATCTAAGTTAGTTAGTGTTAAGTTAGATTAAGTAATTAAAATAATTATAATTTATTCGTCAAGCGAACATTTTTCAACTAAATTATAAAAAAGACAAATGTTCGCTTGACGGGGGGTAAACCTTGTATTATAATTTCACTATAGGATAGGTAGTGAAATTTTTTATGGAAAACAAAAATCAAAGAGTACTTACAATTATAATAGTTGCAACCGTACTAATATTAGTAATCATATTTGCAGGAGTAACATATGCGTTCTTTACAGCAAACAATCCAGAAGGATCAACGGCTCAAATTATTTCAGATACAGGTCGTATGTTAATAACTTATGATGATGGAACAGATAATATAATACCTGTAACTGGTATACAGCCAAGTAATAAAATATTAGTGAATAAAACTTTTACGTTAACTGGATCAAATACGACAGTAGGAATGAATTCTAATGATGGATTAGATATGTCATACAATGTTGGTGTAGAATATCTTTCGACCTTTAGTGATGGAATGATTCATTATTATATAAAAGAAGTTGAAAGACCAACGGATTCAAACGTAACTGCAGAATATACTGGAGAAACAAATAAAACAGTACCAGGAAATGATGAATTAACAGGATATTCACACGGCACATTTAAATATGGAAATAGATATACAGAGATGGTAAGTGGTGAATTTCCAGCAAGTTTAAAAGATCAAACAATAAAATTTAATTTAATAATGCAATTTCCCGATAATAATAAAAATCAAGATTCAGAAAAAGGGAAAACATTTAATGGAAAGATAGTTATAAATTATGAACTGCCAAAAGCTACCACATTTGCTGAAGACTCTTGGGAAACAATAGCAAAAGTAGTACAAAGTGGACAATTAGATGCATATGCAATAGGTTCAGAAAAGGAAGTAGAAATAGCTGGAAAAAGTTTTACTGTAAGAGTAGCAAATAACACAACACCTGCTGAATGTAGTGGAGCTGATTTTTCACAAACAGCTTGTGGATTTGTAGTTGAATTTGTTGATATCCTAATGACTGGATCAATGAATAGTTCTAAAACAAACGTTGGTGGATGGCCGACAACAGAAGCAAGAGAATTAGCAAATGGAGAGTACTTTAATTATTTACCAAGTGATTTACAAAAAGTAATAATAGATACCAAAGTAATATCAGGGCATGGAAGTACAGCAGGAGAAACAAACTTTACTTCAACAGATAAATTATATTTACTAAGTGCGCATGAGGTATATGAAGATGGAACAAGTGATCAAGTTTCAACATATGATTCTGCATGGGATAGAACAAGACAATTAGATTATTATGCAGAAAAAGGTGTAACCACAAATAGCTGCTCAGGTGCTATAAAGAAGAACATTAATGGTAATGCTTCCGATTGGTGGCTTCGTGCGACTGTTTCCTACACTAGCAGTTATTTTCTTATTGTCAATAGCATCGGTGGCTGGTCTCATACTATTGCTGATGACAACTATGGTTTCGCCCCAGCTTTCCGCATCGGATAATCATGTAAACTAAGCGTAAAGAAGAAGATATAAAGTAAAACAAGAATAGGAATAGCGGTTCCTAAAGGGCCGTCACAGAGGGGCGGAAGCACGTGAAAGCAAAAAATTCGAAAAAATAAAAAAATTCCATTTGATTAACGTACTAAAACAGATGGTGTATATATGAAAAATTATGAATTACTTGTATTTATTTACAAGTTTTTTTGTGATAAAATTGTTATAGTAGGTGCTAGATGAAAAAATTATATAATAAATTAGATAAAAAATTTTTGCTTATAGTTTTGATATTTACTATCTTTGGACTAGTAATGGTTTTTAGTGCATCTTCAATTTCGGCGGTTTTATATAATAAAGTAGAATCAACATATTTTTTTAAGAGACAGGCTTTTATTGCAATTGCTATGTGGCTTATTGGTTTATTCTTTATTATTAGAATTCCTACTAGTAAATATAAATATTTAGCTAAGGCTTATTTTTATATAATTTTAATAATACTTGCATTAATATTTCCTTATGGATCTATTACAAATAGTGCTAAATCGTGGTTTAAAATAGGACCTATAACTATTCAACCAAGTGAGTTTTTAAAGACTGCTTTGATATTATATTTTGGGATTTTTTATGAAAAAATAATATTAAAGAAAGAGTTTAATTCTAATAAAATATATGTTCCCATTGCACTTGGAGTAATTGGAGTTGGTTTAGTTGCTATTCAACCGGATTTAGGTACTGCTATAATTATTGCAGGAATACTTGGATTATTGATTATTTTTATGCCTATTAAATCTAAAGGGTATAATTTACTTAAAAAATCTGGAGTAGTGTTATGTTTTTTATTAGTACTATTTGTGGTTTTTTCGGGTAATCTTTTAACTAAAGAACAAATGGATCGTTTAAATTTTAAATCACCTTGTACAAGATATACAGAGAAAACTGGTTATCAGGTATGTAATGGGTTTATTGCAATTTCTAATGGAGGATTATTTGGTAAGGGTTTAGGAAATTCAACTCAAAAATATTTATATTTACCGGAAGCACATACCGATTTTATATTTCCAATAATAGTTGAGGAAATAGGTGTATTAGGAGCTGCAGTGGTTTTATTAATGTATATTGTATTGTTATTTAGATTACTTAAAATATCAAAAGAGGCATCAACAATTAGAGGATCAATTATCGCTTATGGAACTTTTTGTTATATAACGATACATCTAGCTATTAATTTACTTGGAATACTTGCACTTATTCCACTTACAGGTGTTCCGGTTCCATTTTTATCTTATGGTGGATCATTTTTAATGAATGTATTATTATTGATGTTTGTTAATGAAAGAATTGCTATAGAAACAAATATACATAAGGAAAATCAAATAATAAGGAGTCTATAATGAATAAGAAGGGATTTACATTAGTAGAAATAATAGTAAGTATATCGTTAGTTTCGGTTGTTATGATATTTCTATTTCAAATTATTACTACTATAAAAAATATATATGATAAACAAAATAATAAGAATGATACTAAAATAACTGTTGCTGTTATTACGAGAGAGGTTGAGAGAGATTTAAGTTCATTTGGTCTTATTGGAGTTCCTACTGAAACTTGTGATATGACAAATAACAATATTGTACCTAGTACTGCAACAAATGTTAAATGTATCAAATTAATATATGATGGAAATAATGTAAAAAACAATGAAGGGTATATTGTTTATTATCAAAATAATGGAAAATATTTTTTAGGATATAAAAGAGGAAAAGATAATATATTTGAAACTCAAACTGTTAGAGAAATAACTGTTGCTCCAAAAGAAGATATAGATATAATTACCAAAGAAAATAGTGATACGGCTAGTTTAAAAATAACTCTTCCTGTTAGAGATAATAACGATAATTATGATTTAGTAATTAATTATATGAACACGGATAATCATGTTACTCCATTGGAAGAACATAATGTAAGTGTGAGTGCGAAAAATGGTGAATTAATAAGTGTAAATGGTTCTGGTAAATATAAAAAAGGTGAAATGGTAACAATAAATTTTACTTTTGATAATAATCAATATGAATTAGTAAATGTTTCATGTACGAATATAACTTGTGATAAAAATCAAACAATAAGTTTTACAATGCCAGATAGTGATGTAAATATTATTGTTGAATTAAAGAAAAAAATAGGACCAAAATCTTTTGCCGAAGATTCATGGAAAATAATAGCTGCTAATACTTCATCTAATGTATATAAAGTTGGAGATACAAAACAGGTTTTAATAGGTAATAAATCGTATACAGTAAGAATAGCTAATAAATCAACTCCTTCAGAATGTACTAGAACAGATTTTTCCCAAACAGCTTGCGGATTTGTAGTAGAGTTTGTCGATATCGTAGAATATAGACAAATGAATAGTTCTCATACAAACGTTGGTGGATGGCCAGCAATGAAATTACATGGATATGCAAATGGAGATTTCTTTAATAAATTACCTGAAGAATTAAGAAATGTAATAATAAATACAACAGTTGTGTCAGGACAAGGGTGGAGTAATAGTAACTCAAATAGATCAGATGGCAACTGGGAATCTCAAGATAAAATATATTTATTAAACACAACTGAAGTATGGTCGGGTTTGATAAGTAGGGACAGAGGCTATAATAAAACAAGACAATTAGATTATTATAAGAGTAAAGGAGTAACTACAAGTAATTACTTTGATGCTACAAAACAATACAATAATTCAGATTCCACGTGGTGGCTTCGTGCTGCTGATTCCGATGAAAACTATGATTTCTTTGTTGTTTATGACAGTGGTAGTTGGAGAGGCGAATGTGGTGCTAATGACTCGTATGGCTTCGCTCCCGCCTTTCGTATTGGATAGTGTTTAATATAAAATATATATTAAAATAATAAATAAGATTAAATGAATTATTCTTGATTTATAATATAAACTATAATTTAAAGTGTTTTCTTTATTGAAAATGCTTTTTATTTGGGTAATTATAGATAAACCACTAAAACTCATTAATATAGCAGTGTATATTAATTTATATTTATAGGTAATATTTGTTTTGTTTATTAAATTTAATCCATTAGTTATTTCAAATATTCCGGTAATTAAAGGATGTTTTATAGGTAATAAATTATTAATAATATTAAAAAATGTTACGATACCAAATATTGATATTAAAGTATTAAGACTATTAGCAATAGAGTTAACTAAATTAAATTTTTTACTAATAAAGCTCTTATTTAAAGATTCGATTTTAATATTTTTATTTATTAAACCAATAATTAAATTTATAAATATATTTAAAATAATAATTATTATACTATCTTTTAAGTTAAGATATTTAGTTAAAGAAATAATTAATAGTGGGTTAAATAAATTACACATTGATAGTAGTTTAATTGCTTCGGTTTTATTAATATAGTTATTAGTTAGTAGATCATTAATGTATTTTGCATTACTGGGACTACCACATATTGATGACATAAAAAATGGATATATAGATATATTATTTAAGTTAAATATTTTAGAAAATACCTTACCTATGGTGTTACTTAAGATATTAATAAAATTAGTACTTAAAATAAAATCACTTAAGATCATAATGGGAAATATACTAGGAAATAGTGATTTATTAAATAATTCAATTGATTCAATTGTGCTTAGTACTATAATGTTTCTTTTAAAAAATATTAGTAAAATAAATATAAATATAAGTAAAATTTTAAAAATGTTCTTCATATATTCTCCTATTAAGTGATATAATAAATTGTATGGAAAAGTTAAAAAAATTATATAAAAAATATAGTATCTTTAGTTTAAAAGAACTATTCTTCTTAATTATATTTATTGTCTTTTGTTTTTATGATACTGGTTATACTGTTTATAAGCCTGGTGGTATTGTAAATATGAATAGTAGAGTAATAGGAGATAATATTTATAGTTCAGAGGGTTCTTTTAATATGGCTTATGTTACAGCAATGAAGGGAAGAACTCCAATTTATTTGCTTAGTAAATTTATGCCTAATTGGGAAGTTGTTAAAAATAGTGATGTTTTACTTGATAATGAAACTATGGAAGATGCTAATAAACAGGATAAGTTAGATTATGAGGAAGCAATTAGTAATGCGAAATATGTTGCATTTAATAAAGCTAACATTGATTATAAAATATTGGGAGAACATTTTTATGCCTATTATATTACTAAAGATAATGTTAGTGATTTAAAAGTAGGAGATGAACTATTAAGCTATAATAATATTAAATTTAAGAGTACAGAAATTTTAAGTAAATATATTAATGATTTAAATATAGCTGATAATTTATTAATAAAATACAAAAGAAATAATAAAGAATATGAAACTTATTCTAAAATTTATGAAGATAATGGTAAGAAGTTAATAGGTATTTCTTCTATTTCAATATTGGATTTAGAAAGTGGTTATAATATTGATATTAAGAATAAAGAAAGTGAATCTGGTCCTTCAGGTGGTCTTATAATGGCTTTATCAATATATAATGCGATTACTGAGGGGGATATTACAAAAGGAAATAAAATAGTTGGTACTGGTACTATTAGTAGAGATGGTACAGTTGGTGAAATTGGGGGAGTGAATTATAAACTTGCTTCGGCTGTTAAAGAGGGTGCAACTGTGTTTATTTGTCCAAATGATAATTATGATGAGGTTATGGAAGAAATGGAAAAATATAATTATAATATTAAAATTATAAATGTAGCTACTTTTGATGAGGCGATAGAAAAACTGGCTGAGTTGTAGTATTAATGTGGTTAAAATGGCTAATTTAGTGAATTAAATTGCTTGATTAATATTATAAACTTAGATATAATATTTTTTGTTAAGGGAAGGAAGATAGAATGAAAAACGTTAAAGAAATAGAATTTAAAGTTGAAGGAAAAAAATGGGATGATTTATTAGATAAAGCATTTAAAAAGAAATCTAAAGATACCCAAGTTGATGGTTTTAGAAAAGGAAATTGTCCTAAAGAAGTATTTATTAAAAAATTTGGTATTGAATCTTTATATATGGAAGCAAGTGAAATGGCTTTAGATGAAGCTTATAAAGATGTTATTGCTGAAAATAAATTACATCCTGTTTGCCCTGGTAAAGTAGATATTACTTCAGTAAATGAAAAAGGTATTACTTATAAATTTACTATTATTGAAAAACCAGAAGTTAAATTAGGTAAATATACTAAATTAGGTGTTAAAAAAGAAAAAGTAGAAGTTACTGAAGAAGAAGTTAATCATGAAATTGAACATTTAAGATCTCATTATGCTGATGTTGTTGAAGAAACTGAAGGAGAAGCATTAAAAGGAGATACTGCTGTAATTGATTTTGATGGATTTGTTGATGGAGAAAAATTAGAAGGTGGCTCTGGAGCTAATTATCCTTTAGAATTAGGTACTAATACATTTATTCCTGGATTTGAAGATGGCGTTATTGGAATGAAAGTTGGAGAAGAAAAAGAACTTAACTTAAAATTTCCAGAAGATTATGTTGAAAATTTAAAGGGTAAAGATGTACTATTCAAAGTTAAATTAAATTTAATTAAAAAGAGAGTGTTACCTGAAATTAATGAAGAATTCTTTAAAGATTTAGGTTATGACGATGTTAAAGATGAAGCAGGTTTAAAAGAAAAAGTTAAGGCTGATTTACTTGCTCATAAAGAAGAAGATGCTGAAAATAAATATTTAGATGAATTAATTGGAAAAGCTGCTGAAAATTTAGAAGTAGAAATTAATCCTGAAATCATTGAAGATGAAAAAGAACGTATGATTGATGATTATAGAAGAGAATTATCAATGCAAGGTATTAGTTTAGAACAATATTTAGAGTTTACAAAAGGAAATTTAGATACTTTAAAGAAAAATATTGAACCACAAGCAGTTGCTAGAATTAAAACTAGATACTTACTTGAAGGTGTTGTAGAAAAGGAAAATTTAACTGTAACTGATGATGAAGTTAAAGCAGAAGTTAAGAGATTAGCTGAAATGTATGGAACTACTGAAGAAGAAATTACTACTCATATTGGAGATAGTGAAGTTATTGGTTATGATTTAAAAATGCGTAAAGCATTAGACTTTCTTAAAGAAAACTAATTTTTAGAAAGATGACTTGAAAAAGTTGTCTTTTTTATTTTTACCAATTTTTAATAAGCCCTAATAACGTCAAGTGAGTGTAAAACTTTTAAAAATTAACAAGTAAAATGACACTTTTTGGGTAATAAGAATATATAGAGGCGCAAATTGTAAGTACTTTTTGGTACTTACTAAAAAAATAAATTGAAGGGAGTTATTTTATGTTTAATTTAAAAGTTATGTTGTTATTTCTATAGTCAAAGTTAAAGAAAAGGAAGTGGTTTAAATGCATGAATTGATTAAAGAAAAAACAATATATGGTATTACGTTTAAAGTTATTGAAGATAATATTAAAGTGGATAAAGATTTTCAGATACCTTTAATAGAAGATAGATCATTTAGGTATATTTGTCATGTTTATCCTAAAGTTATTATTAAGTTTTTAGCTGGTGTATGTAACATTGATGAAAATTTAATTGAATCAGCTTATTTTGTAGATACAACAATGCCTGATTTAAGATTTAATGATAAGAAAATTGATGCGTTGACTTACTTGTTAGTATCCCACCAGAAGAATATATTAATATAGAGGCTAATACTTCAAATGGCAAGAGTATCTTAATTAAGAATACAAATTATATGTTTAGGTTTATATTAAGTAAACAAAAAACTGGAAAAGAATTAAAAAGTGTTAAGTTATCACAAGTAAACTTTGATTTATATTCAGAAAAGTTTATGGGAGGGATAGTAAATATATATACATCAAGAAATAATTTAAATAATAATATCTTACCAGAAATGCCTGTTGTAGTACATATAGGACTTGATAAAGTTTATGATAATCCGTATAATGAGAATATAAGTAACTGGAATAAGAGGTTCATGAAAATCTTAACATCAAGAAGTATAAAATATACGGAAGAATTAGCAGGAAAATATAAGGATTTAAAGGAGGTTGCGAGACTTATGAGGGAATATTCAGAAGATACATCTAACTTAATATATTATGATAAAGAAGCAATGGATGAAAGTATAAGAAAAACTGATCTTAAGTTTGCAAAAGAAGAAGGATTCGATGATGGATATGATAACGGTGTTATAGACGGAATACATGTAAATTCAATGGAAATTGCTAAAGAGATGCTTAATAATAAAATAGATATTAATACAATTATTAAATGTACTAAATTATCAAAGGAAGAAATATTAAAGTTGCAAAAGAACTTATAATATTTCTTTTATTTTGTGTTATACTTTTATTATCGATTAATTAAAGAGAGGTGAATAACTAATGCGATTTGAAAATATATATCTTAATTTTGGTACTCAAGTTGTTTATGATAACGCTAGTAGCAGTTTTAATGCAAATGACAAAGTTGGAATAGTAGGCGTTAATGGAGCAGGAAAAACAACACTATTTAGAGTGATATTAGGTGAGATTCCTCTTGATAATGGTAAAATGGTTATTCCAACTGATTATAAAATTGGTTATTTACCTCAAGTTATTAAAACACCTGAAAATAGTGATTTAACAGTTTTTGAATATTTGTTAGAAGGTAGACCGATAAAAAGGTTAGAAGAGGAGTTAACTGCTTTATATGAAAAAATGATTAC
>CANNTX010000040.1 GCA_947522695.1 uncultured Bacilli bacterium
TCCCTTCGTCTATATCTTGTATAAACATGATTCCGTAACGAATACCCTGATATTTTAAGAAAATATCTTACAACATCTCCTAGTGTATCAGCAACCTCGCACATCTAAACCAGTCAAACTAGAAGTTATTATACCCTATAATCATTATTATTTCAAGCCATTTATCGCTATTTTTTTACAAAAATTGAAAAACTTGAAAATTGTAAAAATTAAATTAAAGTTCAAACTAAAAAAGGATATTATTAAACATCCTCCTTAATTCCTTTTATCATAAATTAATTTTTTATTATCAACAATTTCTCTACTAGCAATATCATACCCACTTTGTTCAATTATAATTCTTCTAATTTTTTCATAGATTTTATTAAAATCAACACTTCCATATAACTCTTTTTTATTGGAATCATAGTCTCTTGAATAACGATTATATTCAGCTTCTAACGAAAATCTTTTTTTACCAAACTCTAATTCAATATCTTTTCCATTAATAACTATTGGATTATCAAGATCATCATCTAAAAAATAAAGAGACGTAAATAACATTTTTTGTTTAAAAACATAAATAGTATAAGGCTTATCAAATAAAGCATTATAATCTTGAGTTGTAAACCTTCCTGTACGATACTTTCGTTGCACTTCTAAACTATATTTACTTGGAGTATGATAATTAGTCATATTTGTATCAATTTCTTCAGAAAAATCTACTAAAAATTTTATAAATTTTTTCTTATCATTAACAATTTTAGAATTTTTAAAATCTCTAAATTTTATATATCCAATATGTTTATCAACACATCTATCTAACTTTTCTACACTACTTGGAATTGTAGCGTTATAACCAATCATTAATTCTTCTAAACCATCAGGAAAATATAAGTTAGAAAAGTCATAACCAAAATAATCCATTGCACCCCTTATTGATTTTAAACTATTTGGAAATACATATTTTTTTCTAGAATTAACATCTTTTTCAATTCTCTCTATATACTCATTTGATAATAAGCTAAGATTTATTCTTTTAACACCATATGGAATTAATAAGTTATTTTCAATTCTATTTGCTTCATATATAGAATATAGTGCGTGTTTATTTTTATCAGTAACAAATAATTCACATAACGTAGAAAGAGGAACTTTATCTTCAAACTTACCAGAAAATCCATTAATATATTTGTTCCATTCATGATTAATTGTTAAATCAATAATATTTTTATTAAAATAATCTTTTATTCCTTTTTCTTTTTCTAAAGAGACAAGAAATGCCAATTTATATTTATTCTTAAGAATTTCCTCATAATTAAATATTCCTTCTTTTATTTTTAAATACTCTCTAGCTTCTTCTAACTGAACTAAAAAATCCATCATTACAACATTTTTTTCTATCATATCATCAAAATAATAACTAGTATCTAAATTATTTATTTTATCTGCAATGATTTCCTCATAAAATGGAAAACCATAATCCTTAACATTTATAGGTGATTCATTACAACTATTATTAATATCTGTAACTAATAAATTAAATTTATATAAATAAAATTCTTTAACAAAATCATGATCAAATATATCTTTACCATACTCATAAAATAATAATATTTTACTTTCATCATTAAGTTCATATGATTCTTTTAACCTTAATGCTTCATCTTTATGAGTATAAGCATATATTTCACATTCTTTCTCTAATAATGCTACATTTAATTTTATATCATCATATAATTTATTTTTATCAACTATTCCCTTAGTTAAAAATAATAATCTTGTTAATCTTTCATTTAATAAAGATTCATCTATTTCACTTAAATCTCTTGTTGCTAATACATCAAAATAGTTCTTTATTTCAATATTTATACTTGCTTCTCTATATAAAAACATTTCTAAAATAACACTTAAAGAATTTATTTCTTCTTCTAAAGCCATCTTATTATGTCTTGGAATTCTTTTTTCTTTCTTTATTTCTTTAAGAGCAATTAATCTTAAAATAATTTCATTTTTTAATACAATCATTTCATCATAATACATTTTTAATTTTGCTATTTGAACTAATAATTCTTCAGGTGCATATTCACAAAAATTATTGTTATCCATTACCAAACTAAGTAATAAATCTATATGCATATTCATTTGTTTTTTTAAACTTTTAGAATTAAAATATGGTGTTGTTATTACTTCCTTATTTTTTAACATTTCTAAATAATGCTTTTTATAATTTTCTAATAATATAATATCTTTTTCATCTTTAAAATAATCTCTTCCGGGAATAACTAAATTATCACCAAATCTTATAACACCTATATTATGTTTTTCTTTTTTAAATAATCTTAATAAAAAATTCATAAATCCCCCTAATTAATTAAAACATATCCTAACATAGATTAAACTTTTAAGCAACAAAAATAAAAACAGTAATTCACTTCCATTAAAATATATCATTTTATTTTTCAAATTTAAGTACACTTAAAAAGACTTAAAATTATTTAATTCTAAATCTCAATTATTCCCATTAAAATATCAATTATCTCGTCTAACTCTTCTTCTTTTAATTTTTCAACAAAAGATAAATTTCTTGAACAATAATCAATACTTCTAACATGTTCACACAACACATTACCCTTAACTTTATCAACATATTTTAATTCATAATGAGTAGGAAATTTTTTATTGTTAGAGGTTATTGGACAAACAACAGCCATATTAGTATATTTATTAAAATTATATTTGCTAACAACTAAAACTGGTCTTAATCCAGATTGTTCATGACCTTTAGTTGGTGCTAAATTCATAAAACAAATATCTCCTTGATTTGGTACATACATCTAGCTAATCAATTCCTTTCCAACATCATCACCCCAATCATAAGAATCAATTTGTTCATTATCACTATTAGACAATTTTTCAAACATTTTAACTCTATCATCAAAAGATAGATGATTTTTTTTATATTTTGTAATAATAATTTTATCCTCCTTATTTTCTATATTTACAATATCATTAGTTTTTAAATTTAAATTTTTTAAATATATACTAGGTATTCTTATTCCATTAGAATTACCCCATTTTTGAAGTCTGACTTCCATACATATCTCCCCAATCAATAATAGTATATACATTGTTTATACAAAAATCAATTAAAAAAGACAGTTATTTTTTTAACTATCTATTCATCCTTCTTATAATATTTTCTTTTTATATTTATCCTAAATAAACTGTATGAAAGAATCACACCAGTAATAATAATAAACCATACTTTAAATTGAAAATTAGTATAAATGAAATAACTACTTATGCAAGTTAATGTAAGGATTACAAACTTACTATTAAACATATCTATAAATATTAATTCTAAAAACATTAATAAAATAAAATACTCAATACAAGGTAAGAATAACTCAAAATTTAATATAAACTTATCTTTAAACCATAAATAAATAATTAAAAAATGAATTAAATTTATAACAATTACAACTAACATCAAAAATAATACTTTACCAATATAAAATTTCGTAAGATTAATTCTAGAAAGTATAAAATCATATATATTTCTTAATTCATAAGTATAAAAATAATAAATTAAAAAGATAAATAAAATAATTTTATAAGTTATTAATATACCAACATTCTTATTAGGAATTCCAATTAACTTGATAACCTCACCATATTCATATCCATTAATGCTTAATTCTAACAAAATAATATTTAAAATCAAAAATAAAAAGAATACCATAATATAAATATAATTTTTATTTAAAGTTTCTCTTAAAACACTTAATTCCATCATAATAAATCTCTCTTTTTACTACATAATATTTTATATAATATTTTGCTAGTACCATATAAAATAATAATCTCAATAATTGAACAAATAATTTCTAAACTAAGCGATTGATATTTAATATTCATAAAATAATAAGGATAAAGTAAATACATATTATAAAAATTATTAATAATTACTTTATAATCTCTTACAAAATAAAATAAACTAATAATAAAAATAATTAAAAATGTTACTAAATATTTTTTATTTAAAAGTAAAACATAATATATAATAATATTTAATACTATAAATAGTATAAATTCTCTAATTATTAATATTGGTAAATAGATTGCATAAGAAACATTATAAAAATAATAATTAACTAAAGTAAAATTATTAAGTGAAAATAATATTGATCCACCAATTCCTAATAAAAGATATATTAAAAACAAATATGCTGACATGTAGATAACATCTTTAAAATAATAAGCAATATATTCCTTAAATGAGCTAAATCTATTTATAATCATACATTTGCTAGCATAACTTCTAATATATTTATAAGTATTAATAATTGATGCTATAAATAAACATATTATTGCTACTGGAGATGTTAAAACATCATTCATATTTGTCCAAAAATTAAATTCTAATTTTCCCGAAAATAAAGGACACATTATCCCAATAAATATTATTAAAAACACTATTAAATTATTTTTATCATTAAAATGTTCCTTAATTTGTTTCACTTTTAATTGCACCATCTTCAAAATAAATCATTTCATCTACTAATTCGCTTAAATCTTCTTTAATATGTGAACTTATAACAATTGTTACACCATTATCTTTTAATGATTTTAAATAATCTTTTATTTTTATAACAGTATCCCTTTCAATGCCATTAAATGGTTCATCTAAAACTATAAATTTAGTTTTTTCCATAATTGCTTGTGCAATTCCTAACTTTTG
Source organism: uncultured Bacilli bacterium (assembly GCA_947522695.1). Classification (GTDB taxonomy): domain Bacteria; phylum Bacillota_I; class Bacilli_A; order RF39; family UBA660; genus CAG-533. The sequence goes on from CANNTX010000040.1 coordinate 4,724, forward strand.
TTTCATCCCTAACGAATAATTATTATATCGCTTATCTTTTTCGTTAATTAAGTTAACAATATCAAGTGCTTCCATTATCTCTTTATCACTAATCTTTTTTTGGATATTAGCAAGAAGTTTTAAATTTTCATAACCTGTTAAGTCTGAAAAAAATGACGGTTTCTCTATTAATGCTCTAATCTCATTACAAAATTCTTTTTTATTATTTAAATTTATTCCATTATATAAAATTTCTCCTGAAGTAGGAATATAAAATCCACATATTAATTTAAGAAAAACGCTCTTTCCACTTCCATTTAACCCATATAAACCATATATTTTTCCTTCATCAAATTTATAATTAATTTCTTTTATAATTAAATTATTACTAAATTTTTTTGTAATATCTTTACATTCAACAATCATATAAAACTCCTAACTATTTTTTTCACAATCTATTATTAATTTTTCTTTATTTTTATATACTAAATAAATAATAAATATAATTATTAAATTCATACTTAAACTAAACACTAAAGGCCAACATAATCCATAAGAATCATTAAAAGGTATAGCGTTTATTATATTAAAAATAATTCCAAATTCACTATGAAATATAATTCCACAAATTATTCCATTAACAACAATTTCTAAAAATAATTGTAATCCAATTGTTACTAAAAATGACAATATAACTGATATAAAATAATTATGATATTTTCTAGAAACTAATATACCTATATTTATATATATTAAATTAGTTAGAGTCAAATTAATTAAATAAACTAGGATAAATAACCAAGGTTTAGTAATATAAATCCAACCAATTGAATTAACCTCATGAGCCATAATGTTAAATCCACCAGTATAATTATAATAAAATAAGAAAACAAAAAGTAAAATGATAGATGGAATTAATGCTAAAATATAACTCTTTTTAAATACTTTTAATAAATTATGAAAATAACTTCTACGATTATTTTCATAAAGTATTATTCTTTCTCTATGATATTTTGTTATAAAATAGCATGATGGAATAAGTATAAGTAAAACTTCCATTATACCTTTTGGAAAATATTTATCAGCAATTGTTTCTTGGTATAACAAAAATCCTGAATTACCACCATTTTCAATTTCATTTTTCCATTCCTCACAAGCATTTCTTTTCTCTTCAGTTATTTCTAAACAATGCTTATTATATGATTCATTAAGAGATTCTAACTGATTAATTTGCATAGTAACAACATTTTTAACACTTGCAACAATAAACGCTAAAAAAAATATAAAATATAAAATATGTAACCAATATAATTTTAAAAATTTCATAATAACAAACTCCTCAATAAATATAAATAGGAAAAGCAACAATTAAAATAGTTAACCTAAACTATCAATTCCCTTCTCGTTTAAAAACCAATGTCCCCTCATTGTGGTTTTTAATAAAGTCCAATCACTCCTATACATTGACAATCTATAATTTCCCGGTTGTGCAACACCACCACCAGTAAAAACATAACTTTCATTTAAAACAGGCATAATTCCACGACTAGCATCTCCATTTTCATTTTCCATTTTAATAATAATCTTACAACCATTACATGGATTATGTAAACTAGTAAAAACTTCCAAATGATTATATGTCGGATTATACCATTCATTTTTTTCATAATATTCTGTGTAAGATGGTTCCATTTTATCTAAAAATTCTATAACATTTATTCGTCGATAAATAACTCCAGCATTTACAGCAATTAAATTTGTTATAAATGCAAACAATAAAAATAAAACTGATAATTTCAAAAATTTCATAAATCTCATTCCCTTCTAAAAAAGTAATCGTTGCTTACTTCCTACATTTAAAATGTTATCATGACAAATATATATCAACAACAACTACAAGAATGAAAGATACAAATGTGAATGATATTCACTTTTTATGATTTAAAATATATATATTTTTTTGTTTGAATCAAATATTATTTATCACTCAATTTAACAACTGCATGAGTCTTACTATTAATTCTTTCTAAGTCGATATAATCTTTAGTTTCACTAGGTAAATTCTTTTCTTCTAATCTAATTGTAACTAAATTATGGACATATCCATAAATTAATGCGAATACTGGTACACCTAGTAGTAATCCAATAATTCCAAAAGCATCACCAAAGAATAAAATAGATGCAAGTACCCAGAATGATTTTAATCCTGTTTTAGATCCACATAATTTTGGCTCAATAACATAACTATCAATTTGTTGTAATGCTATTATAAATATAATAAATATAATACACATTTTACCTCCGCCATGTACTTCATCCATAAGGATCAATAAAGCACTAGGTATAGTTCCAATATATGGACCAAAATAAGGAATCATATTTGTTAAACCAACTGTAACTCCAATTAATAAAGCATAATCACTAAAGCCTAAAATAGTTAGAAATATAAATGTAATAAATCCAATTGTAAAACCATCAAGTAATTTACCAACAATAAAGTTTCCAAATATATCATTAGTGTGTCTAGCATTATCCATAATATGATTAGCCACTTTTACCCCAAAAATACTATAAATAAGCTTCTTAGTTCCCGCAACAAAGTTGTCTTTATCAGATAAATAATAAATAGAAATAACAAATCCCATAAATACTTTAAATACTACTTTAACTGCACCAAATAGTCCATTAGATACTATTGTAATCATATCCTCTAACTTAGGAAGAAAATTATTAATCATACTATTTAAACTTTCATTAATAGTACTATAATTAGCGTTTATTGCCTCAGCAAGTCCACTAGAATCAGTCTTAGCAATTAAATAATCTTTTATATCTTTAATATAAGTTGGCATATTAACAACTAATGATTGAATACTTTTTAAAAGTGCCGGAATAATACTATTAAACAAAATAATTGTAAGTGTTAAAAAAATAACACAAGTAGTAAGTAAACTTAAATTATTAGCCACTTTATCTTTTTTAACAAACTTATCAAAAACATTTTTCTTAAAAAATATAACTATCGGATTTAATAAATAAGCAAATACAAATCCAATAATAAATGGACTAAACAATCCTACTATTGTTCCTAAGAATTTCCATATATTATCTATATTAAATATTATAAATGTAAGTAATATACAAGCACCTATAACCATAAATATAGTTAAACCTAATTGATAGTACTTATTTTCTTTAATTTTTTCTTTCATCTAAATCTACCTCCTAATAATTACATTACTTCATAATTCAATATATTTTCTTTATCATCATTAATTATTCTAACACTATAACCACCATTATCTTTAAAACTCAAGTAATATTTAACATCATCTATTTCGTATAAATATTTTTTATTTTTTTCAATTTCAGTGGCTTCATTTTTATTAAATAAATCAATTAAGTAATAAGGATTAATATATCTTGTATCTATATTAACAATTAAAAAATCTCCAATTTCATTATCATTATCCTTTGTTAAATTTCCCTTTTCATACTTAACATTATAACTTGTTCCATCATCATATGTTAAAGTACCTTTAAATATTTCATTTTCATAAACACCTTCAACAATATAATCGTCTATTTTATAATATACTTTTAACTTCTTATTAGCTAAATTATGTATTTTATGTTTAAATTCTAGTTTGCTTTCTTCTTTATTATTATTTTTAATTTGATTCTTATTTGAAACAATACATAAACATACTACAAACAATATAAATACAGCCCACAATATTAGTTTAATAATATTTTTATATTTAGGATCCTTCCATAAGCTTACTAAATCACTCATTATTCAACCTCTTTACCTACTATTTCATCATGATAACCATTAAAGAAATCTTTAACGTTCATTATATTCTTACCAATAGGCTTTATTTTTAAAACCATTATACCTTTATCTTTTGCCATAATCGTAAATGAATTTTTATCCTTACTTACAACTGTACTTACTTTACCACTTGCATCAACTATTTTACATTCTGCGATTTTATACTCTATATCATCTATTTTAATATTTGGTAATGGATTTGGACTTAACATACGATATCTATTAAATATTTCTTTAGCAGTTACATTAAAATTTAAATGTTCATCTTCTCTTGTAATAATTGGTGAGAAAGTAGCCTTACTAATGTCTTGTTTTACTCTATTATTAGTACCATCTATTAAACTAGGTAAGTATTTTATTATCATATTAGAAGCAACTATACTTAATTTATTAGTCAACGACTCAATATTATCATTATCTTCTATTTTAATTTCTTCTTTTGCAATCATGTCACCAGAATCCATACCTTTATCCATATACATTAAAGTGATTCCTGTTTTTTCATCACCATTTAAAAGAGCATAATGAATTGGGGCACCACCTCGATATTTAGGAAGCAAACTACCATGTAAATTAAAGCAACCTAATTTTGGTATATTTAATATTTCTTCACATAAAATTTGACCATAGGCACAAGTAATAATCATATCTGGATTAAGTTCCTTAATAAATTCATAATCACTTCTTAATTTAATAGGACTATAAACCTTTAATCCTAAACTAACAGCTTTCTCTTTAACAGGACACATTGTAAGAACCTTTTTTCTACCTACATATGCATCAGGTGCCGTAACAACTCCAACGACATTTACATTTTTATTCAATTCTTCAAGGACAGGAACACTAAATAAAGGGCTTCCCATAAATATAACTCTTAAATCTTTCATATTATCACTCTTCTTTATATCTATTTAAATATTACCATAAAAAAAGATAGTTTTCACTAACTTTTATTTAATTCTTATTTAAATTCCTAAATAAATTTAATATTTATCAACAACTTAATAATCCAATTCAGTATTATTTATACCTCTTAAATTGCATTATTTTTGTAAATCTCTATAAGCTACCTTACCAATTGCCGTAACAGGTATATTTTCTCTAAACTCAAACTCAGTTGGCTGAGCATATTTGGCAATATTTTCTTTACAATATTTTCTAATTTCAGTTCTAATATTTAAATTATCTTCAATCCCCTTTTTTAATACAATAACTGCTTTAGGAGTTTGACTTTTAATTTTATGAGGAACTGCTACCACTGTACAATCAGCAACATATTTGCATTTTTTTATAATTTCTTCTAATTCAATTGGATAAATATTATAACCATTACTAATAATCATTCTTTTAGCACGAGAGGTATAGAAAATAAATCCATTTTTATCCATATATCCTAAATCACCTGTATGTAGCCATGTTCGGCCATCATGATGTCTTATCAGTGTATTTTTAGTTTCTTTATCCTCATTAATATATCCCATAAATATAGTTGGACCAGTTACACAAATTTCACCTATATCATCTGTACATTTTTCTATATCACTATTTGGTTCAAATATTTTAATAATTATATCTGGATTAGGCACTCCTAAAGTTCCATTATGAACATACTTTTCATCAATTGGAGCAGTGGATGAACAAAAACCAGTAGCTTCAGATAATCCATATCCTACTTTTACAATAGCGTTACTACCATGTTCTTTTAGAAATTTTTCAAAGTCATTTTTTGTTTTTGGAGATAAATAATCTCCACCTACAACTACAACCTTTATATCCTTAAGACCATTCTTACTAAACTCTAAACCTTCTAATGACATTTTTAGAAGAGACGGTACTGCGGGATAAACATTTGGTTTATATTTTTTTAATTCAGAATTTATCTTTTTAGTATTTAATCTAGGTACTAAAATAGCCGTCATTCCACTTATTAAACAAGTATGAACACATAACGCAAGACCAAAAACATGAAAAATAGGAAGTGCAGATAAAACACTGCTACCTGGCTTTAATTCATCACAAACATTTATTGTTTGAAGTGCCATAGCATTAAAATTCAAATTAGACAAGATTATTCC
>CANNTX010000041.1 GCA_947522695.1 uncultured Bacilli bacterium
TTAAAATTGATAATGATGGTCCAATAACAATTGTGATAGATAGTCAAAATAAATAATATATACTTATAATTTATCCGTCAAGCGAACATTTTTCAATTAAATTATAAAAAAAGACAAATGTTCGCTTGACGGGGGGGTAAACCGAGATATAATTTCACTATAGGATAGGTAGTGAAATTTTTTTATGGAAAACAAAAATCAAAGAGTATTAACAATTGTAATGGTAGCAACTGTTACAATTCTAGTAATCATATTTGCAGGAGTAACATATGCATTCTTTACAGCAAATAATCCAGAAGGATCAACAGCTCAGATAATATCAAAAAGTGGTAGAATGTTAATTAATTATAATGATGGAACAGATAATATAATACCGGTAACAAATATTCAACCAAGTAATAATAATATTTTAGTTGATAAGACATTTACATTAATTGGATCAAATACGACAAGTGGCTTAGATATGCCATTTACTATTTCTTTTGAATATCAAAATACATTTAAAAATGATGAATTAGTTTATTTTCTTAAAAGAATAGATGATAGTGAAAATGTTGTTGTAGATATTGACAATGGTCTTAATACTAATGGTCCTTTAACTCAGGAAATTTTAGATGGTATAGGTTTGCCACAAGATTTAGTTGGATATTATGTAAATTTCATAAAAGATTGGAGTAATAATCCTTATAGTCAAGAGATAGCAAGTGGTCATTTTAAAGCAAATGGTGAAAATGAAACCGCTACATTTAATTTAAAAATGGTGTTTATAGAAACTGGAGAAAATCAAGATTATAATAAAGGAGCAACCTTTAATGGAAAGATAGTTGTTATGAATCAAAAACCTACATTATCTGATTATATTGCAGAATTAGATTTAACGAAAAATGGATTAGAAATAGACAAAACAAAAGATAAAAACTTAAGGTATGTCGGAGCATCACCAAAGAACTATCTAAAATTTAATGATGAAATATGGCGAATAGTAGGAGTATTTAATAATATAACAACAATAGATGAGAATGGTGAAGAAAAGAAGGAATCACTTGTCAAAATAATAAGAAATGATTCACTTGGCATTTATTCATGGGATAGTTCAGAATCAACAAAAAACTATGGAGATGGTGTTAATGAATGGAGTCAAGCCGATTTAATGACTGAATTAAATACCGATTATATAAATCCTAACCCAACAAGTAGTACAACCTTATGGTTTAATGGCGAAAATAATGCAAAAAACGGAACATATGAATATAGTAAAAATATAAAAAGTAGCTCATTAGATAAAATAGCAAATGTAAGATGGAATACAAGTAGAACAATAGATGGATCAAGTGCACTAAATTCATATAATCAAGAAAGAAGTACAACACTAATAAGTACACCAGGTGATAATGTTCCAAGAAAGAACACATGGGATGGAAAAATAGCTCTAATATATCTAAGTGATTATGGATATGCCTCAACTGATCAAGCATGTAGAAGTGAAGTAGGGCCATCTAATTGTAAAAATGAAAACTGGTTATTTAACAGTAAATATCAATGGACATTGTCCCCTTATTCTGGCAGTGCGAATTCTGTGTTAGTTGTTGATTTGGGCGGGGGTGTCTACGGCACTGTTGCGTACTACACTGGTGGTGTGCGTCCGGCCCTTTTCTTAAAATCTGATGTCGTGATAGCTGAAGGAACTGGAACTGAAAGTGATCCATTTATTCTTGAATAAATTTATATAAAATACAGCATCTAATTTGAATGCTGTATTATTTTGTCTTTAAAGAAGAAAGCATTGAACCTAACATTGAAGATGTTGCTATTACTAAATAATAGATAAAAGTATTAAAAGTTAATTCTTTGCTAAATATTAAACTTAGTAATAAATATAATATAGATGTAATAATTCCAAATATTAAACCGTGAATATATTTCTTTTTAGTAAATTCTTTACTTAATAGATATCCTGATATAAACATAACTATGGACATTGCTATTAAAATAAATATATTATTGGTTTTAAATCCTAAAAGATTTGTTATACTAAATAAGATAGACATAATTATTAAAGAAATAAAGGGTATTGCTAATGTTTTTAAATATTTAATTATATAATTCAAAAAAATCACCTAATAAAGATTATGTGATTTTTATTTATTTATGCATGTACTTGCACATTTACCATATGTTCTAGATAAGTTAGATGCACCTAATTTTATTCCACCGTAGAATCTTACAATAGCAATTAAATGATTATTTAAATTATTTCTTTCTAAGTTATTTAAAAATGATATTGAAATGTTTCCTGGTTCTTTATCATCTGATTTGCCAGCTGTATTATTAAAGTAATAAGCATAGGGAATATGTCTATATCCTTTATTTTCTTCTTTAAGGTTATTTAGTATTATTTTTACGTCTTCGATGGAATCTAATTCATATAAATAACCATAAAATTTAGATTTTTTAATTTCAATATAACTTGTATTTATTAATTTCATATAATTATTGCCTCTCGTTTATTATATCAATTATATTATAAATATGCTATATTATTAATAGATATGAGGGAACTAGTATGAATAAAGAGTATATAATTAATCATTTTATTAATTTGTATTATAAATCTTTTAATGATATAGATTTAGCAAACGATGATAAAGAATATATTGAACATATTAGTATTAGTGAAACATTAGATATAGTTTGTAGCTTTTTAAATGAATATGATAAAGAATTATATAATATTTTTATGAATGTTATGAGTTTTAATCGTGAAAGTATAATATTTGTTTCTAATGAATTATCAAATAATTCTAGTTCTTTAAATTCTAATAGTAATAAAATAACAATTAATGTTAAAAATAATATTGAAGATGTATTTGCTATTGTTCATGAATTTATGCATTATGTTGATGCTACTAAAGCTAAAAATAAAGAAAATTCTATATATTCAGAAACATCTTCAATTACAATAGAACTATTTTTACATAAATACTTATCAGATAATAAAATACATTCATTAGATAGTAATAATTATATATTTAATAAATTAAAAAATTATTTTTTTGATGCGATTTATGTTAAATATTATTACTTTAAAAGAAGTATTTCAGGAGTAGAACTAATTAATTTATTACCTAAAGGTAAGTATCAAAAGTTTATTGAAAAAGAAGTAAATGAATTAGATAGTCCTTATAAAGATTTATTTTTAAAATATTATCATTTGTTTGATGAAAGAATAAAAAATGATGGATTAATGGCGAAACATTTCATCAAAAGAAATTATAACTATTTATTAGGACTATATTTAGGAACTTATTTGTTAAATAAGAATGATAAAAAATTAATATCTGATATTAATAAGGCTAGTTATAGTGATGATGTAACAGTTCCAACATTTGATATAAGAGAAGTAAGTAAAAGTTTTGACAGTTATATTAGTAAATTATTAAAAGTAAATTCTGAATTAAATTTACCATTAAAAATTTATAATATTTCAAATTTTGGAGAATTAATGTATCGTATAATGGTTAATGGACCTACTGAATTAAAATATATTGATGAACCAACTTATTATTATATTCCTCTAAATGATTCAATTGATATAGTAGGAGATTTTTTTAAATCGTATGATATACAGTTATATAATGCTTTTGTAAATATGATGAAGTTTGATAAATATAGTTTTGAATTTAAATATAACGAGAATAAATATTCTTATGATGGAAGTTGTATGTATATTGAGGATGGTAGAATACATTTAGAATATTGCAATGATCTGACTGATATTATTGATTTGGTGCATGAACTTGGTCATAAAATAGATTATACATTTTGTGATTATAGCAATTTAACTGCTGTAAATTTTACAGAAACAACACCTATTACTTTTGAGTTATATTTATATAAATTTTTAATGAAATATAATTATTGTATTCAGGATGCTCATATGATATTTTATAATAAAGTTACGTATTTAACTGAAAATGCTTATAAATGCTATTTTATTTATTTTTTAATGAAAACTTATAATGTTCCGTTGTTTGGTATTCAATATTTAGATATAAATAAAAATGATTTTATAAGTAAAGTAAGTTGCTTGCCAAAAAATATCCAAAATATTTTAATTTCTAAATTTGATGAATATATTGAAATTATTAAATCTAAGAAAGATGAAATATATGATTATTTATTATTTAATATTCCTTATTGTTATGCGATATTACTTGCTCCTTATTTATATAAGATAAATGATAAAGAATTAATTAAAGATATTAATAGAACAAGTTATTTAATAAACGATCATGTAAAAGGTTTAGATGAAAATGAAATGGGCAAAGCATTTAAGGAACTTATTAATGAACTTGAAAGTGTGGATTATTCTAAGTTAGTTGAACATATTAAATAATATGGTATTGTGTAATGGATAAGAGGTGAAGTTTATGTTTAAAGAAGAATTAGAGTTAGTTCCAACTAAGCCTGGATCTTATCAAATGTATGATAAAAATGATATAGTTATATATGTTGGTAAGGCTAAGAATTTGAAGAGAAGATTAAGTTCATATTTTAATAGAACTCAAACTGGTAAGACTGCGGAACTTGTTAAAAATATTGCTTATTTTAAGTATATAGTTACTAATACGGAGTTAGAGTCTTTTATATTAGAAATTAATTTAATTAAAAAGTATAATCCAAAGTATAATATTTTACTTAAAGATGATAAGAGTTATCCTTATATCGAATATAGTAGAAAGCCTTATCCGACACTTAAAGTTGTTAGATATTTGAAAGTTAAAAATAGAAAAGATAAATATTTATTTGGACCATATGTTAATGCTTATGCTGCTAGAAGAATAGTTAATTTAATAAATAGATTATATCCTTTAAAGAAGTGTGAGGGAATGCCTAAAGATGTATGTTTGTACTATCACATTCATGAATGTTTAGGCTATTGTAAAAAAGATATTGATCAAGAAAAAATAGATGAAATGGAAAAAGATATCTTATCTTTTTTAAGAGGTAATGAAGATATTATTAAGAGTAAATTAAAAGAAAAGATTGAAGCTTATTCTGATGCTATGAATTATGAACTAGCACTAGAACTTAAAAAAGAACTTGATTATATGACTGTTGTATTAGAAAAACAAAAAGTTGAACTTAATCCAAGTGAAAATTTAGATGTAATTAATTATGCGTTTAAAAATGGTTTTTTATCATTACAAATCTTGTTTGTTAGGAATGGTAAGTTAATTGGTGCTAATAGTGAAATATATCCAGTAATGGAGAATTATTTAGAAGAATTAGAGTATTATATTGCCATGTTTTATAATAAAAAAGAAATACCTAAAGAGTTATTACTTCCTGATGAGGTGGATGATAATATTTTAAAAGAGATAATTGATACTAAGTTTATTAAAATTAGTAAGGGTAGCAAAAGAAAGCTTCTTAATATGGCTAAAGAGAATGCGGAAATTAATTTAGATAATAATTTTGAAAGGTATCAACAGAAATTAAATAAAACTAGTGGGGCTAATGATGAATTATCAGCACTTCTTGGTATAGGTATTAACCGAATTGATATATTTGATAACTCTAATTTATTTGGTACATATGCAGTATCGGGAATGGTAGTGTTTGTTAATGGAATGCCTGATAAATCTAAGTATCGTAAATATAAGATAATGGAAGATAAAAATGATGATTATAACACAATGAAAGAGGTAATATACCGAAGATATTATCATGGATTAATTGATAAAGATTTACCTGAGTTAATATTAGTAGATGGTGGAATGAGTCAAATTAGAGCTGCTAAGGAGGTATTACAGGCACTTAATCTTGATATAAAGGTATGCGGACTTGTTAAAAATGATAAGCATCAAACTAATGATTTATTAGATGGTGATACATTAGAGTTATATGATATTGATAGAACTAGTAATTTATTTCATTATTTAACGAGAATGCAAGATGAAGTTCATAGATTTACTATTACTTATCATAAACAAATAAGAAGTAAAGGATCTATTCAAAGTTTACTTGATAATATTCCGGGAATTGGTGAAAAAAGAAGAAAAGAATTAATTAAAAAGTTTGGTAGTGCTAAAAAGATAAAGGAAGCTAGTGCAAAAGAACTAGCTGAAATTGTTCCTTTAAATGTAGCAGAAAATTTAGAGAAATATCTAGATAAGAATTTATAATTTTAAGAACACTTAATTGTGTTTTTTTGATGGAATAAATGTTCAAGTGTAAAATTGCTGTTATTTACTTTACTTAAAAACCATGCTATCATATATTTATAGACTAGGATTGATTATTATGATTAAAGTAGATGATTTGACAAATGAATTGAATAAATATGAAATTCCTAATGAGGAACAAATTATTTCATGGTTTATAAATGGAGATAGAAATGCTACTTTAGAAAATTGGCGTTTTTATCAAAGATGCATATTAGGAATGTTACATCTTGATGAACATTTTGGTGCTATATGTGTGACGAAAAAAGAATTTGATAATTTAGAAAAATTGTTAAAAATAAAAACTTCTCAAATTGACGATCTAAATGAAATAAGGAATTTAATAGATGCTTTTTTATCTTGCGATAGTGTTTCAAAAAGTCATTTAGTTGATAATAATGAATTAATGAATTATGTTAAACTTTATGCAGGAACATCTAAACCAGTATTATATAAAGATGTTGAAATTAACGAAAGCAAAGTAAGTGAAATTAAAAATAATATTGAACAAGATAATAAAATAATAGAAATATTATCTTCTGCTAGTGAGGATATAAAACAGGGGAGAGAAGTTAGTACAAAGTTTTTAAAAAATCAAAAAGAAGTAAAATTTAATATCTTTATGACTAAAGCTAAAAAAATTAAATTAATTGATGAAAAAATAAAAGAATTAAAAGATAAGGTATCTCATTTAAATAAGCAATTGTCTTTAGAAGAATTAAATGTTAAAAAGAATTATATTAATGGAGTTATAGAATTTTTGAATTCAGAATATGTTGGAAAAAATAATTTATTATTTGAAAGATTAAAAAATGATTTAACTAGTTTAAGTGAAGAACAATTAATAGATATACCAATTGATTATTTAAAAAAATTTAAAACTTCACTAAGTTATTTTTCGAATAATTTAATCAAAGACAGTTATATAAAAAATATGGAAAATGATATTATAGCATGTGCACATATATTTAAATATTTTTGGAGTGATAAATGGTCAAAAGATAAAAGTTTTATGGAATTGTGTGGAGTTATTAGAAGGGCTATGGCAAAGGCTAAAGCAACAAGTGATTTTAAGATAAGTGACCAACTTCGTGAAAATGAACTTGCATCTGATAATGATGGTTTTATAAAAGGATCTTCGCTCAATAAAGAACAGATTGCTAGAGGTATGGAAATACTGTCACATAAGTATGATGATATATTGAAAATTAGTGATATAAAAGAATATGTAAGCGAATGCGCTAAATTCTTACATGATTTTATTATGTTACACCCATTTACGGATGGAAATGGAAGAACTAGTAGATTAATTTTTCAGAAAATACTTGCTAGTAGAAATATATTCATTCCATCTTTGTTTGACAGTTATTATCATAGAATTCAGTATGGTTATGAAAAGAATGCTATAAAAAGTGGACATATTTTTGAGTATTTAAATAATTTTTCTACTGCAGAAAATTTAACAGCATATAACAATGATTATACATATATTGTTAATTATATTATGAATCGTGTTCATTTGTTTTACCCTGATTTGATGCCAATGATTACTGAAGAAAGTGTAAAAAAGATTACTGATCAAGTTGATAGTGCTAATGAAAATGATAGGGTCGGTAATATTATAGCAGAATTGGAAAATTATAAAGGGAATGAAGTAACATTAGATGAATCAAAAAATCATAAAAGTTTTCACTGATATTTTTGAAATAATTAAAAATAAGTTATTTTAATCTTACTACCAAAACTACTTGGTAGTATTTTTTTGCTTACTAAATATTAATTATTATATATTGCTATTATATTTAACTAGAATAGAACAAATGGTTGCATTATTTAAGATTTTATGGTAGAATATATCTCAAGTTTTAAGGAAATTATAGTTAATTTTTGCAAATTTGAAATCATAATAGATTATAAAATTATTAAAGGGGGATTTTATGAATACTATTAAAAGTGATTTAAATTATATTTTTAATGATAAAAAGGGAGATACATTTGCTTATTTATATTCTAGAACAAATGAAGATTTAAAAAGTTTATTTGAAATTATTAATGTTCGTGATAAAAATATATTATCTGTTTTATCTTCTTCTGATTATTTATTTTCAGCATTATTTAAAGAAGCAGGAAATATAGAAACATTTGATATTAATAGTATTACATATAGATATTATTTTTTAAGAAAATGGCTTATTCAAAATGGATATGTAGATGCAGGTAAAGTATGTACTCAAGATATATTTAAAATTATTTCTTCTGTTAAATCTGATAATCAAAGTGAGATTGATAGTGCACTATTTTGGAAGTATTTTTTTAATCTTTCAAGATGTAAGAAAGATCATTTATATTATTACGAAAATTTATTTATTGATATAGCTGCTAAGAAGATGATTTATGAAGATAATTTAGGCGATGTTTCAAGTATTTTAGATGGTTATAATTTACAATTTAAACATATGAATGTATGTAATGGATTTAATTCTGATAAGAAATATGATGTTATCTTTTTATCTAATATTATGGATTATAATAGAAATAGTAAATCTAGGATTATTGATATACGTGATAATTTAGATGATTTGTTAACTGATGATGGAATTATTGTTATGTCTCATTTTAAGTTCTTTTCAGGATTTAATATAGAACATGAGGTTTTTAGTAATACATTTGATTATATACCTCTTGATATTACTGATAGTTCAATTATTTATTATGCATATAAAAAGAAAAAGAAATATTATAATGGTGCAAAGATTAAAACCAGATAAATTTTGTTATTTAATCAAAACAGAAAGGGTGATATCGTGAAGATATATGAATTAAAAGATGGATGTCAATTAAAGTTAATACAAAAAGTACATAAGTTAAACGTATTTGATCGAGAAATAGAAGACGTTACTTATGATATTAAAATAATAATCGATGGATCAATTGAATCTAAAAGTGCTCAAGAAGAAAAATATGATGCTTTGTCTAGAAAAGATATTTTTAGAACTACAAATTTATATTTAAAAAATTATACTTATGCTATTGTTTTAACTATTGGACGCGAAGCGTTTTATAATGGTAAAGTTGGTGGTATTGTTGATTGCATTAAAAATATTACTTTATATTTAAGAAATTTAAATGATAAAGAGGCATTAAAGACTGCAAAAAAAGTAATAAAGCAAATTAGACAAGCAAATAGTGAATATAAAGACTTTTCAATGAATTCTTTATTACGAGAAGACAATAATGATTTTATATTTGATGTTCTTGATGAAAACATATATTCTGCAAAAAAGCAAATTAATGGAAAAATTAAATATAAAGTATCTGATTTATATTTGATAAGTGCTAAGGGTAAAGAAAAAATAAACTATTTTTTATGCACATATAATCCTTTATATAATTGTTATATCGAGGTGTTGACCAATCGTATTATAAAGCCAGATAACGATACAGTGGAAAAATACCTTCCTTTAATATTAAGTGAACTTAATATTAAAATAAACATGCATAAAAAACTAAATTATTATGAATTAATATATTTATATGATAAGTTAAGAAATATATCTGGTCCTAATTTAGAAAATGGGTGTAATGGGATTGATAGTATTAAGAAAGCTACAGTTAAAATAAAATAAAAACTAAATCGAACAAATGGTTGAAATTATATAAAAAGTATGCTATAATACTGGTAATTTAAGGGGGATTATTGTGAAAAATATGATTATTACATTCGATTATTTTGGAAGGGATGGAAAGACGCATACTGAAGTGTGTAGAGGAATTTCTGAAAGATTATATATGAATATTGAATCTATTACATCTTTTAATGCTTATTACTTTGATGAGCAAGGAAAGTATGTTAGAGAAACTTATTTTGACTTAGAAAATGAGAAAGAATATAGTAAGAGAATCAGTGAATTATATTTTATAGAAAAACAAAGATTAATACGTGATTGGCTTAATCAAAGTGGACTTAATAAACAAGGATATTTTGATAGATATGATTTATTATACATTGATGGTTTTAGTGCATATGCTAATGAAGAATCATATAAAGAACTAAAAAATAAATTAGAAAAATTAGATTCACAAAAAAATGAACAAAATGCTTTATTAAGCGTTCTTGGTAAAATTAGTGATTATGCAAATATTTTAGAAGTACCTTCAAATACAACAGTAGAAGAATTTATGAAACATACTCATATGTGTTCTTCAAGAAATGAACTTACTGCTAAATTAATGGAAATGATGATGTGTGTAGAAAAAGAAAACAAAGGTAAAAGAAGATAAAAATTCAAGGGAGTGAATGGTTATGAAATTTAAAATATATTTTAATGATAATAATAGTA
>CANNTX010000042.1 GCA_947522695.1 uncultured Bacilli bacterium
ACAATTAAAAATTGGAGAGATAAAGAAAGATATTTAAGTGAATTAGGATTTAAGGATTTTTAAAAAGGGAGATAGAATGTTATGAATAAGAGATATTCAAGAGATGAAAAAATTAAAATAGGTCAAGAGACATTTTATAGATTAATAGAAACTGAATATGGGGAAAATGTTAAAGAAGAAATGATGAAGAAATATGGTATTGATGCAACTAAACTTTCAACATTTTTAAATATGTTTAAAAGACATATAGTAGAGCCAAAACCAACAGAAGAAGAATTAATGATTTTAGAAAAATATTATCAAAAGAGATTAACTAGAAGTTATGCAAATAAAGAAAAGGTAAGTAGAAGAGAATTCCCATTAGTTAAGTTATTATTATCTGAATTAAGTGATGAAGAATTAACTAATATAATTAATAGATATACATTAGGTTATATAAAGAAAATAATTGACGAGTATATAGTTGTTCATCCTGAAGATAAAGATAAACTTAATAGTCTAGTAACTAGATTAGAAAAAATACATGAAAATAACAAAGAAGAAAGAAAAAATGAAAGAGATAGTCAAACAAGTACTGAGAGAAAAGAAACTATTGTCAGTGTTATAAATGAATTTTTAAATGGTAATGATGTATATCCAAATTATGTATTTGGTAAAAATAATGTAAGTGCTGAAAAATTTAAGAATTGGATTAATGTTAGTAATTTACCAGGTAATGAAGATATAAAAGAATTGCTTAGTTTATATACTAAAGAATTAAAATTAAGAGAATCTTTATTTGTTAATAATCTTAGAGATCTAGTTAATCATATCGCATTAGATGATTTAAGTACTTTAGATTTTTATCGTAAAACTCAGATGCCAATTAATAAATTTAGATTCTTTGTACATGTTGCAAGAAGAAGAAAATTAATTGATGATAATGTATTAAATATTTTAGAAGATTATACTTATAAGATTGGAATGGGATCATATCAATATAATTCTTTAGAGGAATTAAAGAATAGTTTAAATTATAATTATAATGGAGTAGAATTAACTTCTGAGATAATAGATAATTTATGTCTTGAATTAAAAAATGAAAATATTCCAATAAATAAGAGTACAGTAATTTGCTTATTTCAAGAAAAAAATAGTGATAAAGTGAATAAAAGATAAAATAGGCTCCCAATATAATAGTAGAAAGGGAGCTTAAATTATGACTAAACAAGAAGCATGGGATAAATTTAAAGAAACCGGCGAAATTAAATATTATATGATATATAAAAGAGGTTAGATTTAGATGTTAAAAAAAGTAGAAGGAATAATAGTTAGTAGTATTAATTATGGAGAAACTAGTAAAATTATTAATATATTAACTAAAGATGGTATGATAGGCGCTATTGCTAAGGGTGCTAAAAATATTAAAAGTCCTCTACGAAGTTTTACAATAAATTTAACATATGGTTCTTTTTATATTTATTATAATGATAATAAATTAAGTACTTTAAAAAGTGTAGATATAATAGATGAATTTAAAACAATAAAAAAAGATATTGAGTTAATAAGTTATATGACATTTTTATTAGATTTAACTAGTCAAGTTATGAAACAAAATAATGATGAAGAAATATATAATTTATTAATAAATACTTTATATAAAATAAATGATGGATTAAATCCAATGGTTATGACTAATATTTTAGAACTTAAATATTTGGATTATTTAGGAGTTGGATTTAGTTTTAATAATTGTTGTAAATGCGGTAAAAGTTCTAATATAATTACAATTGATCCTGATGAAGGTGGATATATTTGCAAGAATTGTTATACTAATGAAATTATTTATGATAGTAAAACATTAAAGATGCTTAGAATGTATTATCTAGTTAACATTGAATCTATAAGTGAATTAAAAATAAAAGATGATATTATTAAAAATATTAATTATTTTGTTAATACTTATTATGATAGATATACTGGATTATACTTAAAAAGTAAGAAGTTTTTAAATGAATTAATAAATCAGTAGAAATACTGTTTTTTGTATTGCAATAATTTTGAATATTTTATAGAATTAATTTAGAAAGTAGGAGAGTGCTTAATGAATAATAAAAAGAAAAAATTATGTTTTGCTATATTGTTATTATTTGTTGGTGTTTTGTTTAGTTTTGAATTTTATTATATAAAAAATGATTTATCAGTAACAAATAAAGACAACAATAATGATATTATAGCGGCAGGGCAATCATGTTTAGTATATGCTAAGAATGGCTATGCTGATTCAACAAAATATGATACTCCGTTTGGGCCTGTTTGTGGTACTTATATTGATGATTCCGATCCCAATGATTTTAAATATTGTTATCTTCAAGAGGGGCCATCATCTAATAGATATTATAGAAGATATAATGCGGCTAAAGGTGTTTGTAAAAATTATACTAATCCAACTACTAGTTCATCCACTAATACAACAGCTCCAACAGTTGCTGATACTCGTAATTTATATGTTTTAATTGGTCCTAATGATGGAACAATTAATATTAATACGAATGTAGGAAGTGTAACAATTTATAGTTCTGGTAAAGCTGTTGCATCTGATTCGGGAATTGGAAGTCAGCCTTCTTATAAATGTACATTAGGCAGTTCTTGTTCGGCTACTGTTGCTGCTAATCCTGCAAGTGGATATATATTTGTGAAATGGGCTTCTGATTCTAGTTGTAGTAATAATTTAGGAAAAGGAAATCCGGCGTCATTTTCCGCAAAAGAGTTTGGCAATGTTACTGCATGTTTTGCTAAAAGTTCTACAGGTGGTAGTACTGGAGGAACTGGTGGTTCTGGTGGAAATACTCCTGTTGACGAACAACCTATTGTAAGTAACAATGAGGAAGTAAATTCTGTATATTATGCTAAAGGTGAAGGTTTTAGTGGTGATTCAATTGCTTGTGGTGATAAACTTTATATAACTACTTGTACAAAGACAAATGATCCAATTTGTAATGTTTCGTCTATAAATGATAAGGCTGTTTCAAATACGCAAATACGTAAAAGTGATATCGTAAAAAATCAAAGTGAAACTGGATGTTTTCAAAAAATTGAAAGATATATAGCTGAAAAGACTTATTATTATTCTGATAAAGGTTTAAGTAAAGATAAGACTGAAATCGGTTGTGGATCTGTTGTAACTTTTAAGAAAGAAATAAAGAGTTCATGTGATGGTAAATCATGTGAAGTTGAGTATAATGGCAAGACTGTATATGTTAATATAGATTATATTACTAGTGATAAACCTGCTTGTCAAAATCAAGACAATACTGGTGGAGAAACTAAGACATGTGTAACATCTAAAAGTGTTACTGGTGCCAAGGGAGATGTCCCTGTATCAATTTGTAAAAATGATGATACTGAGGAAACTAGAAATAAAATTGTAACTTGTGCAGAAGATTATGAATTTGAATATAAATTAACTAAAGATACTTGTAAAGATAGTAATTCTGACAATTGTTATAAAGGTTATTTATATACTTGTAATTATATTAAGAGACCTGGTATTAATGCATCTGCTGGAACAGTTGAATCTAATGGTAAGGGTACAATAACTGTTACTGGAGTTCCTTATGGTAATATTGGAATTTTAGGATATCATGTATCAAGTGGTGATGAACCAACCGTAAATTCAGGATGGAGTACATTTAATGCGGTTAATAATTCATTTAGTATTGAAAGAACAGCAGGAACATACTTTATATGGGCAATTAATGAAAAACGTAGAATAAGTTATCCAGTATTAGCTAAAGTATATGACGCTGATTTAAGTACTACTCTTTCAAGTTTTAAAGTACAAGATGAAAATGGTAATGACATTAATACTAATATTAGTTCTTTAGATGGAACAGTTGGATATAAAACCGGAGTTAAAGATTCAAAATATGCATTATTATCAAATGATTTAATAGCAGATTCTATTGGAGGTTTTGATAAATTAACAACTTCATATGAATTATCAGTAACAGCAAATAAAATCGCATTATATGCAACCTTAACAAGCAGTGATGCAGCATATGTATCTGGCTTTGAACCAAGAACAATAGATTTAGATTATGGAAGAAATGTCGCATTAATAAAAATAGTAAATAAAGATGGAAAAGAAAGATGCTATACTTTTATAATAAATAGAGTAGATGATAGAAATAATTCTAATTTACTAAAAAATGTTAAATTAAGTAGAGGAAGTATAGATTTTGATCCATATACAACAAATTATGATGTAAAAATAAGTAGATTTACTAAGAAGGTAAGTGTAAATGCAGAATTAGATAGCAGTACTTCAACATTTATAAAAGGATATGAACCAAGAGAAGTAGAAATAACAGAAGATAGACAATCAGTAGTACTTAAAGTAATAAGTGAAACTGGAAGTATAAGAAGTTATGTAATAACATTTATAAGAAATGGTGAAGATAAAGATAATGTAAATAGTACATATCTAAGTAGTTTAACAGTACCGGGAACAATGCTTGGATTTGATAAAGAAACCTATGATTATACAATAACTGTACCATATGAAACAGAAGATTTACCAATATATGCATTTGCTGAAGATGAAAATGCGACAGTTAAAGTAGGAAATAATACAGGATTAAAAGTAGGAAATAATCTAATTCAAATAGAAGTAAAAAACAATAATAAAACAAGAATATATAGTTTACATGTAATAAGAAAAGAAAGTGGATTAGATATATCAAATTCATCAAGATTAGGAACATTAAGTATAAAGAATTATAATATAGAATTTAGTCCTGATAAGTTAGATTATGAAGTAAAAATTAAAAGAGAAAAGACATTATTAATAAGTGCAACTCCAGAATCAAATAGAGCTGACATATATATGTATGGAAATAATGATTTAACTGGATTTAGTACAATAAGAGTAAAAGTAATAGCAGAAAATGGATTAACAAATATATATTCAATAGATATTCAAAAAGCTGCTTATAATAAGAAAATTGAAATAATTGCCAGTGTTGCAGGAGTTAGTGCATTATTAATAGTAAGTTTGGTTATTTATCTTAAAAAGAAAAATAACAAGAGAAAAGAATATTTAGAAGGATGATAACTCATCCTTTTTAAATACTAAATTGGAGTGTGCTTTATGAAACATATGTATATTCATATACCTTTTTGTAAGAAAATATGTTCTTATTGTGATTTTTGTAAAATGTTTTATAATCATGAGTTTATTGATAAATATTTAGATGAATTAAACAATGAGATTACAAATTATTATAATGGGGAAGAAATGGAGACTGTGTATATTGGTGGAGGTACTCCTTCTTCTTTAAGTTATGATGAATTAAATAAATTATTTAAGATTTTAAGTGTGGTTAAAGTATCAAATAATTATGAATATAGTTTTGAATGTAATCCGGATGATATAACTGAAGAATTAATTGATATTCTTATTAAAAATAGAGTTAATAGAATAAGTATTGGAATTGAATCTTTTGATAAAGACAATTTGGGTTTTATGGAAAGGTCAGTTGATTTTAAAGATATTCAAAATAAGATTAATATGATAAGAAGTAAAGGAATAGATAATATTAATTTAGATTTAATTTATGGTATTCCGGGAGAAAATATTAAAACTTTAGAAAAAGATCTTAAACTTATGGTTAAATTAAAACCTAAACATATTAGTACTTATTCATTACAAATTGAAGAACATACTAAAATTTATAATGAAGGTATTAATCCAATAGATGAAGATCTTGATTCTAAAATGTATTTTACTATTATTAAATATTTAAAGAAAAAAGGATATAATCATTATGAAATTAGTAATTTTTCATTAGTAGGGTATGAGTCTAAGCATAATTTGAGTTACTGGAATAATGAGGAATATTATGGATTCGGATTAGGAGCATCTGGTTATGTTGATGGTTTTAGATATGATAATACCCGTAATTTAAATAAATATTTAAGTGGTGATTATCATAATTATGAAAGTTTACTTGGAAATGATGATAAAATGTATGATGAAGTAATGCTTGGATTAAGAAAGACAAAAGGTATTAATTTAAAGGATTTTGAAAATAAATATGGAATTAAATTTGAAAATAAATATGATATAAATGAGTTAATTAAGAATAAAGAATTAATTATTAAAAAGGGATATTTATATGTTAATCCAAAATATTTATATATAATTAATGATATTTTAATTAAGATTTTGTAAAAATTAGTATTTTAATATTTAATTTTTAAATTGACTATAATAGATGATATGGGGTATAATTTTAATAGAATAAGGTGATTTGATTTGAAGAATAATAGAAATTTAATAATTATTTTTTTAGTGTTTTTATTAGTAAGTATTCTATTCATTTTAGGTTGGAGATATACAGATATAAATTTGATGAAATCTAATCTTATTATTGATGATTATGCTTTTAATGTAAAAGTTATTAATGGAAATTCTAAAGATAAAAGAATTGTATATTTAGAAAATGGTAAGAGTGAAGTTTATGATGTTGTTTTAACTAGTTTAAATAATAATGATTTAAATTACGAGTTAACTTATGATTTGTGTGTAGATGAAAAATGTAATAATATTATTGAAAAAATACCAAATTATTTAGCTATTGCATTTGTAGACAGTAATAGTAAAGATGATATTACGGGGATAATCAAACCTTATGATGATAATTCTAAAAATATTTCAATTATTACTGAGAATAAGACTAATAATAATTATTATATAAGAATTAATTTAAATGTTAGTAATATTGGTGATGAATTAGTACTTAAACATAAAATTGATGATTTAAGTAGTGATAGTCAAGTTATGGCTTATGTTAATGGAGTTGAAACAAATGGAGTAAATTTGTCATGTAAATATATGCCAACAATTAGACTTTATAATCAGACATCATTAATTGATTCATCAAATATGTCTGTTAAATGTGATCCTTCAACAGGAGTTTGGTCTACTACAATAAAAGGTTTTCCTACTAAAGCAATTTTGGATTTTGCAATTGATCCAGTAAAACCTACTTGTTCTCTTAGTGTTTCTGGTACAACTATAACAGCATCTTATAGTGATAATTGGATTATGGGATCATATGGATGGTCTTCTTCTTATGATGGAACAACAACAAAAACAATAAATGGAACTGGAACATATACTTATTATGTTAAAGATTATGCTGATAATCCGAATACTTGTAGTTTAAGTGTTGTATCAACAATTGATGAAAGTTATACTTATTCAGATACATGTCAAAAAAATGTAAAAATTAAATCTTGTTCAACTAAATGTACATGTTCGTCAGGTTGGTATACAGCATCTGGTTGGAATGGACCAGGATGTTATCAAACACAATATTATACTTGTCAAAAAGAAGGAACAAGAAAAGCTTGTTCTTCAGGCTATAGTTGGATTAATAGTAGTTATTGTTATAAAAAGAATTAGGTGAGAGAGGAAATTATCATATATGAAAAGTAAAAAGAAATTAAAGTTTATCGAAATAATTAAAAGTGATAAAAAAATTAGATATTTTACTATATATTCTGTATTAATTTTATTTATATGTGTGATAGGTTTCTCATTATCTGTTTACACTAGAGCAAATTATGATAATGCAGCTAATTTTACGATAAATGGTTTAAGTTATTTAATAAATACTAATGCTGGTGGTAGTAATGATCGTATTTTAGAATTAGATGCTGGAAAAACTGAAAAGTTTGCAGTTAGTATTATTAGTAAAAATACGATGGATACAAAATATGAGTTATTGTATGAAGTATGTGCTGATTCTAGTTGTTCATCTGTTTTATCCTCGTTAGATGAAAATGTTAAAATTGGTTTTGATGCGAGTTTAACAAATCAATTATCAGGGACTATTACGCAAAATGAAACTAAATCTGCTAATTTGATTACTCAAAATAATACATCTAATAATGTATATATAAGACTTGTTTTAAATGCTGGATATGGATGGAATGATTTGGCTTTAAGTAATCAAATTCAAGCATTAAATTTATCTAGTAAGGTTATTAATATTGACAAATATTTGTATAATGAAAAAACTACTATTTCTCCATCTGATTGTAGTACATTTACTATG
The DNA here is from genome assembly GCA_947522695.1 of uncultured Bacilli bacterium. GTDB lineage: Bacteria > Bacillota_I > Bacilli_A > RF39 > UBA660 > CAG-533. The sequence goes on from CANNTX010000042.1 coordinate 8,106, forward strand.
ACTGGAGTAAAAGCTTATAATGGAAGTAGTTTAATTTCTGGTACAAATAGTGGCATAAACGTATCTTGTTCATCAGATGTTTGGACATCAACTTTTAGTGGTTTTCCAACAAAAATCGAATATTATTACGAAAATGAACTTTTGCTACAAAATGATACTGAAAGACCAAAATGTTCACTTAGTGTTTCTGGAACTACTATAAATGCTACATATAGCGATAATGTTGCTGTTGCATATCATGGTTGGGATTCTTCATATAGTGGACCAAAATCGGCTAGTAAATCAATAAATGCTACTGGAACATATACGTTTTATGTAATGGATTACAAAGAAAATAAAAATAGTTGTAGTTTAAGTGTTATTTCAACTTATGATGAAACTTATTCGACAACATGTACGAGAAATCTTTGGGTTGGCCCAGCGACTAATGGAAAATGTAGTTCCGGATGGTATTCAGCAACAGGATGGAATGGACCTGGATGTTACACTACTAGGGATGTAGCGTGTGAAGAAACAAGAAAAGCTTGTTCATCTGGATACTCAATGATAAATGACAGTTATTGTTATAAAATTAATTAAGAAGATTTAGTTCTTCTTTTTAATTTTATATAACATATAATTAATTGGTAAATAAATATTTGTTTTTCTAAAAATATATGATAAACTTATATATAGTAAAGAGGTAATTAAATGAAGATTAAAAGAATAATAATTGCGTGTTTGGTTAGTGTTTTTGGTATAATAAATGTTAACGCAGCATCTTTAGAAATTACTGGTGTATCAACATTAAAAACTGATGAGAATGGTAAATATGAAATTAAATTAAAAGATGTTGGTAGTGATGAATTTACCCAAGTTGAATTTGAAGTTGCTTATGATTCTAGTTTAATTAAGTTTGAAGGTAATGAATCTAGTGATTATTCTACAACTCCTAATTATTCAGGAAATAAAGCTTTTATAGTTTCGGCTAATAATTATAAAGATGGAGTTATTGGAGCATTTAACATAACAAACTTATCTGGAGAAAATGCAACTACGTCATTTGTAATTAAAAATATTAAATTTAAAAAAGGTGATGTTGAAGTTGGAACTGCTGCTGATTATTCTAAAACTTTAACATTAAGACAAGGTGTAACCACTACAACAACTAGACCTAAAAATACAAGTGCATCAGTAACTAGTTTATCATTTAAAAATGCAACTATGAAACCAGCGTTTAATCAAAGTATTCATGAATATAAATTATATACTAAAGATACAATTAGACAAGTTACATTGTTTTATACAACATTAGAAACTGGTGTAACCTTAAAAAGTGAGTGTACAGTTGGATGTACTGTTTCTAGCCAATCTGATACAATAATTAAAACTATTCAAGGTAAAAATGAAGTAATATTTAAATTTACTAGTGAAGATGAAAAAAATACTGAAGAATATAAATTTATTATTTATCGTGGAGAAACTACAGATGGATCTAATAAATTAGCTGGATTAAATATTAAAGATTATAATATTAATGAACAATTTGATGAAAATACATTGGATTATACTGCATCAGTTCCTTATGAAGTAGAAAATTTAGAAATAAATGCGACTGCTGCTGATGAAAATGCAAAGGTTGAAATTAAAGGTAATAATAACTTAAAAGTAGGAGAGAATGTTATAACTATTACAGTTACACCTACTGATGAAGAAAATGAAATTAAAATATATAATATAACTGTTATTAGAGAAGAGTATGTAAGTGAAGAGCCTACTTCAGAATTTGTTCCAGGGGCAATTGATAAAAAAGATAATTCAAATATAATATTAATTATTTTAATTGTGTTAGTTTCATTAACAATTATTGGAGTTGCTGCTTATTTAATATTCTTTAATAAAAAGAAAAATAAAAAAGATAAATTAGATAAAAATGTTGATCAAGTAGATGATAAAACAGAAGAGTTAGAAGAATTACCTAAAGTTAAAGAAACAAGTGTTATAGATAGTGCTTTTGAAGAAAAAGAGCCTACTTCAGTTGAAGATGCTTTAGATGATTTAATGAAAACTAAAGATATATTTGATGATAATAATAAT
>CANNTX010000043.1 GCA_947522695.1 uncultured Bacilli bacterium
TATGAAAAAGGATTATATTCTACCGATGGATTTGTTTCTATCGATGATAGTAAATCTCTTATACTAAATGATGATGGATCCTTAGTAAAAAGAGAAGATGAAAGAATTGATACTTATGTATTTTTATATCGTAAAGATTTTGGTTATTGTTTAAGAGATTACTTTAAATTAACTGGTAAGCCACCATTAATTCCTAGATATGCTTTAGGAAATTGGTGGAGTAAAAATGTTCCCTACAAAGATGAAGAATTATTAAAATTAATCGATAACTTTAAACTACATAATATTCCATTATCAACTATTGTTTTAAATAAAGATTGGCATATTAAACACGAAGGAACATCATCTGGCTTTACCTTTAATTATGATTTAATAAATAATCCCAAAGAATTAATAGACACATTACATAAAAATAATATCCATATAGGTTTAAATATTAATCCAATGGATGGAATATCACCAGAAGAAATAGCTTATTCAAGATTTAAAAAAGAATCACTTTATGATGAAGAAGGAATAATTCCCTTTAATGTATTTAATCCTGATATGTTAAATGCGTATTTTGATGAATTAATAAAACCATTATATGAAATTGGTGCCGATTTCTTTTGGATTGATTACAATAACCCTAAAAATCCATTAATAATAAGAACATTAAATCGTTACCATACCGATGACTTTAAAAGATTTTATAACAAAAGATCATTAATTCTATCACGTAATGGTTTAATAGCAGCTCATAAATATCCTATACTTTATAGTGGTGAAACTATAGTAAGTTGGAAAAATCTAAATTTAATTCCTGAATTTAATTCTAAAGCTTCTAATATAGGTATCAGTTTTTGGTCTCATGATATTGGTGGATATAAATTAGGAATAGAAGATCCAGAACTATACTTAAGATTTGTTGAACTTGGAACATATTCTCCTATTTTAAGACTTTCATCAGATACATCTCACTACTATAAAAGAGAACCATGGCTTTGGGATGTTAAAACATATCTAGTTGTAAAAGATTATTTAAAATTAAGACATCGTCTAATACCTTATATATATACTGAAAGTTATAAATATAGTCAAACCGGTTTACCTTTAGTTCAACCAATCTATTATCGTTATCCTGAAATATACGATGAATTAGATTATAAAAATGAATATTATTTTGGAAGTGAATTATTTATCTGTCCTATCACAACTAAAAAGAACGTTATTATGAATAGAACAGTTCAAAGAATTTTCTTACCTAATGGTATCTGGTATGATTTTAAAACAGGTAAAAAATTTATGGGTGGAAAAAGATATGTAACCTTCTATAAAGATGAAGATTATCCCGTATTTGCTAAAAGAGGAACAATAATACCTCTAGCAATATTAGATGAAAACAATTTAAATGATACTAATTCACCTAAAGAATTAGAAATTCATATTTTCCCAGGACAATCTAATACATATAAATTATATGAAGATGATGGATATTCCCTAGAATATCAAAAAGGAGCTTACTTAATAACAGACATTGATTATAACTACCAACAAAATAATTTTACTGTCATTATTAGACCAACAACAGGTACACCAAATGTAATAACACAAACAAGAAATTACAAAATAAGATTTAGAGATGTTCGTAAACCAAGTGATGTAATAGTTTATATTGGTCAAGATAAAATTGATAATTTTGAATATTATATTGAAGATACAGATCTTATCGTAATTGTCCAAAATGTTCCAACTAATACCCAATTATCAATAAATTGTAAAGGTAAAGACATTGAAATAGAAGCCGAAAGAATTATTAATGAAGACTTAGATTCTATCTTAAGTGATTTACAAATCACAACAGATTTAAAAGAAATAGTAGCAAGCATCTTATTTAGTGAAGAAGATATTAAAAAGAAAAGAATTAATATTAGAAAACTAAGAAGAAAAGGATTACATCCTAAATATATAACTATGTTCTTAAAATTATTAGAATATATTGCTGAATTATAAATTGAAAGTATTTTAATATTAATGTATAATTTAAAAGAAGGTGATAGTAATTGAAAACTATATTAAATTTTATTAAAAAGAATAGAAATATCATTTTATTAATAATATCATTTGTGTTTTTAACTATGTTAATTTTAGGTATGACATATGCTTATTTTGATTTAAAAACTGGTGGTGAAACAGAATCTACTATGACTATAGGTGGAGCAGAAATATCAGCAACATATTCTTTTTCAAACAGTATTAATATAACTGATGCCTTACCTGGAAATGATGTTATAGCATATAAAGATATTACTTTAACCTATAAAAACACTTCAAGTGAGGAATATAAAGTTTATTTAAAAACAGTAATTGACTATAGTACATTTACAAACACCGAAAATGACGGAGTACTTTATTATGATATTTATAGTGGAACAGATCATTCGACTCTTGTTCAAGATAAAACTATTTTCCCAACAATTACAAGTGGAAAAGCAATTTTAAAAGAATTAACAATCCCAGCAAAATCATCAGGTACATTATCTTATAGAATAAACCTTTACTTCCCAGAATCAGATAAATTACAAAATCCTGATGGACAATTAGTATTAAATGCTTCTATTTCAGTAGAAAGTGATAATTCATTAAAGTATACTCCAACACTTTTAAAAAAAATAGATTTAATGAATCAATATGAGTCCGAAACAAATGGACTTGAACAAGACGATACAACAGATAAAAACTTAAGGTATGTAGGAGCATCACCAAAGAACTATCTAAAATTTAATAATGAAACATGGAGAATAGTAGGAGTATTTAATAATATCACAACAATAGATAAAGATAACAATGAAAAAACAGAATCATTAGTAAAAATAGTAAGAAACGAATCACTAGGAGATTATTCGTGGGACACGTCTGATTCAACAATAAACACTGGACGTGGAGTAAATGAATGGAGTCAAGCAGATTTAATGACCGAATTAAATACAGATTATATAAATCCAAATCCAACAAGTGAAACTACCTATTGGTACAATGGAATAAAAAAGAAAAAAACAGCTGAATATAATTATAGTAAAAATATAAAAAGTGGTTCAATAGATAAAGTAGCAAAAGTTAGATGGAATACAAGTAGAGCAAATTATGGAGCAAGTGCATTAAATTCATATAATCAAGAGAGAAGTACAACATTAATAGATACACCAAGTGATAATGCTCCAAGAAACAACACATGGGATGGAAAAATAGCATTAATATATCCAAGTGATTATGGATATGCATCAACAGATACAACATGTAGAAGCAAAATAAGTTCATCTAATTGTAAAAATGAAAATTGGTTATTTAATAGTGCAATGCAATGGACATTGTCCCCTCATTCTAGCAGTGCGAATTATGTGTTCTATGTCGGTTCTGACGGGCGTGTCGACGGCACCCATGCGTACCTCCCTACTGGTGTGCGTCCGGCCCTCTTCTTGAAATCTGATGTCGTGATATCTGGAGGAGAAGGAACAGAAAGTAATCCATATGTTATTGATTAGAAATTGATAGTTAACTCCGAAAAAATCAAAATTCTAATGACTTTTTTGGAGTTATTGTTCATATTAAGATAATTTAGACACAATAAAAGGAAGATAAAAATTATTAAACGCTTCCTTTTTTAAATATTATCCGGAATAAGTATACTCAAATAATTAATAATATCTTGTTTACTATATTTATTATCACTCTTTAAATAATTAAGTCCAACCATTGAAACAGCACCTAAATAAAAATTGATAATAACATCAGATGGAACACTCTTTCTATCAATATTACTAATATTTAATCTTTTATTAATATCTTTAATAGTAGTATCCAAAATAATATCTACAACTAAACTATTTCTATTACTTAAAATTATTGAGTAATAGATTTTTTTATGTTCTTCTAAATGATCAAGTAATAGTCTAATTAGTTCCATATAATATTCTTTTGTACTAACAATAAATTTATTTTCATCCAACTTATCAAATAGTTCTTTTTTTAAAGTATTAAGTAAATCAACGAACAAATCATATTTATCATTATAATGAGAATAAAATGTTGATCTATTAATCATACTTATAGTACATAAATCATTTACCTTTATATCTTCAAACGCCTTAGTTTCCATTTCCTTTAAAAGAGCTTCATATAATAACTTTTTAGTCTTAGTAATTCTTAAATCTTCTTTCTTTTCCATTTAAATCACCAATTTAATAATACATCAGTTTATTAAAAATTAAAAGTAAAACAACATTAGTCTATTATTTATTAATACATATTCATAATTATGTTGTTTATCAAACAAAAATATTAACATGTTGGTGTTAATTTAGTTTCATAAGTATATTATTATTAAGTGGAGGGAAAATGAAAAAAATAAGTAAATTTATAATTAATAATAAAACAAAAGTGTTAATTATATCATGTATCCTTTTAGTTCTATCATTTATCGGTATGAAACTAACAACAATAAATTACAATATCTTAGTTTACTTACCAAGTGAAATAGACACTATAAAAGGACAAGATATCTTAACCGACGAATTTAATATGGGTTCTTATTCCATAGTGGTTGCTGAAAACTTATCTCCCAAAGAAATATTAAACTTAAAAGATAAAATTACTAAAGTTGAAGGAGTAAATGAAGTTTTAAGTATCTATGATGTGTTAGGAACTAACATACCAATTGACGTTTTACCATCAGAAATTAAAGATAAAATTCATCAAGATAATACCGACTTAATGTTTATAACCTTCAAGTATTCAACAAGTGATGAAAGAACCATTAATGCCGTAGAAGAAATAAGAAATATCACAGATCACAAATTAATGCAAGGTGGTATGAGTTCAATGGTACTTGATACAATGAACTTATCTAATGAAGAAATAACTATTTATGTAATAATTGCTGTTGCTCTTTGCTTAATAGTTCTTGAGTTATCTCTTGATTCATATGTTGTACCAATTCTTTTACTAGCTAACATAGGAATGGCTATTATGTTCAACTTTGGTACCAACGTATTTTTAGGAGATATCTCATATATAACCAAAGCTTTAGTTGCTGTCTTACAATTAGGTGTAACAACCGACTACTCAATATTCTTATATCATGCTTATGAAGATAAAAAAGAAAAAATGAGTAAAGAAAAAGCTATGGAAGAAGCCATCTCTGAAACGTTTACATCAGTAGTAGGATCATCCTTAACAACAATTGCTGGTTTCCTAGTGCTATGTACAATGAAATTAACATTAGGTACTGACCTCGGAATAGTTATGGCTAAAGGTGTATTACTAGGAATTATCTCAGTACTTACTATCTTCCCAAGTTTATTACTATTCTTTGATAAACAAGTAACAAAAACAAAACATAAAAAATTAATGCCAAACTTTAATAAAATAAATACATTTATTGTAAATCATAACAAAGCATTCTTTGTAATATTCATTATACTTTTAATACCTCTTTACTTAGCCAATAATAAAGTAGAAGTATATTATAAGTTAGATAGATCACTTCCAAGTTATTTAGAAAGCGTTAAAACAAATGAATTATTAAAAGAAAAATATAATATAGTTAGTCCTCAAATCATCTTAGTAGATAAAAATCTAAAAACAGATGACTTAACAAATCTAACCAATGAATTATCATCATTAAAAGGAATTGATTTAACATTATCAACAACAAAATTAGCAGAATATGGTCTATCAGATAATATGATTAACTTATTTGATAGTGATAAATATAACTTAATATTAATAAATTCTGAATATGATGTTGCAACCAATGAATTAAATAATCAAATCGAAGAAATAAATAAAATAGTTAAGAAATATGATCAAAGTGGAATAGTTGCTGGAGAAGGAGCCTTAATGAAAGACTTAGTAACCATCTGTGATACTGACTTTAAAAACGTTAACTATTCATCTATACTATGCATTTTCTTAATCCTATTTATTATATTAAAGAATTTTTCATTACCATTCTTACTAATAATTGTTATTGAAGGAGCTATCTTTGCTAACATGAGCATTTCATACTTTACAGGTAGTGTTCTACCATTTATTGCTCCAATCGTTTTAGGAACAATCCAATTAGGTGCAACAATTGATTATGCCATTTTAATAACTACAACATATGTAAATAATCGTAAAACAAATAAGAGTAAAAAAGAATGTATGATAAATACCTTAAATTACTGTGGACATTCTGTCCTAGTAAGTGCTGCTTGTTTCTTTGCTGCCACCTTTGGAGTAGGAGTATATTCTAAAATTGAAATGATCGGATCAATTTGTAACTTAATAAGTAGGGGAGCCTTAATAAGTATGTTATTCGTTCTAACTATCTTACCTTCAATTCTACTTATATTTGATAACATAATAAATAAAACTAATATGAAAGGAAATAAAATGAAAAAATTAAATTTAGCTGCATTAACAGTTGTTATGCTAAGCCCATTATGTGTTTTTGCCAATACTAAAACTGAAACCGTTTATTCTAAAATAGATGAAAATGGTAATGTTATTAGTACGACTGTTAATGAACAAATAAAAAATACTAAAAAATTAGATACCATCGAAGATTATACTGAATTAGAAGATATTTTAAATATCTCATCAAATGATGAAATAACTAAATTAAATAAAAATATAACAATTAATGCTTTAGGAAAAGATGTATTTTATCAAGGAACAAGTAAAAAATCTTTACCAATAGGAATTAACATTAAATATTATCTAGATGGAAAAGAAGAATCTTTAGATAATATCTTAGGTAAATCAGGTAAAATTAAAATCATAATTAATTTTACTAATAATGAAAAACATAATGCTTTAGTTAATGGTAAACAAGAAACTATGTATACACCATTTTTAGTAACTATGGGAACTATGCTAGATAGTAATGTTACAAATATTAAAATTAATAATGGTAAAGTAGTTGCAAACGGAAACAAAAATATGGTTGTTGGTATCTCTTCACCATACTTAAATAGAAGTTTAAATATAAGTGAATTGTCTACTTTAAATACATTAACACTATCTTATGAAATTGATAACTTTAAATTACCAACAATGTACTTTGTTGCAACTAATAAATTACTTGCTGATGCTGACTTATCTATTTTTAATAAATTAGATGGCTTAAATTCTAAAGTAGATGAATTACAAACTAATATGAATAAAATTGATAATGGTGCTAGCGATTTATCTAAAGGAATTAATAAATTAAAAAATTCTTTATCATCATCTATTAACAATTTAAAAAATAATAATGAAGATGCTTTAGATGAAAATACTCTTGCTGATATTAGAACTCAAACTATGCAAACTGTTCAAAATACTTTTACTAATGATTATAAAAAGAAAATAAGTGAAAGTGCTTGGATTAAAGTAGAAGAAAATTTAAAAAATTCAAATGATACTTATGTTACTGACTTAGCAACTAAAACTGTATCAAAAATATTATTATCTTATTTAGGTAGTGAAGAAGCTTTAAATAACTATATGTTGTGTGTAAGTGGTAACATGGAATCTTGCATATATCTAGCTCAAAATAATTATGATATCGATAAAATAAATGCATTTGCTTTAACTTTAAAACAAGAAATAACATCACTTACTACAAACACAACTAATTATATTGCTGAAAACGTTTCTAAAAGTGTAGCATCAACAGTTGCCGAAGAAACAGCTATAAGTACTGCTGAATCAATAGTTAATACTTTAGCCCCAACCTTATCTAATCAAGTTAAAAATGAATCAATTAAATCATTTACTTCATCTTTAAATACATTATATACAAACATTGATTACATCGATTCAAATATGAACTCATTATCAACTGGTATTACAACATTTAACAAAGAAGGTATTGAAGAAATATCAGCATTAGTTAATGGTCCAATTGCATCATCAAAAGCTAGAGTAGAAGCATTAAGTAAACTTGCTGACAATTATACATCATATGCATCAAAAAGTACTAGCATAAATGATGAAACTAAGTTTATAATAGTGTTAGATGGTAAAGAAAAACAAGAAGAAAAAACACACGTAACTGAAGAAACATCTAAAACGAATTTATGGACAAGAATTAAAAACTTGTTCAAATAAAAAAGAAGAGAAAGAGGTAAAAAATGTTAAACAAATTAAACAAGTATTTAAATTCAGGAATAATACTAACAATCGTATTCTTATTAGTAGGAGGTATCTTAATAGTTAAACCAGATATATCATTTAATATTATATCTTATCTAATTGGAGCATCTCTTATATTATCAGGTATTTATCTATTTATTATTGATTCTAAAACAAACAATATCTTTATCAACGTATTTCTATATGCAATTCTTTTAACTTTAATAGGTATCTTAATAATTTTAAATCCAATTACATTAAAAGTAATATTACCAATATTCTTAGGACTATGGTTCTTAATATCAGGTATCTTTAAAATTAGATTAGATATTTACATGAAAGATGAGCCATATTTTATCCTATCATTAATAACTAATATTATTACTGTAATATGTGGTGTTATCTTATTAATTAACCCAGTAGAAAGCGTAAGTGCTATTACAATTAGTTTAGGAATTATAATTGTTGTTTCAAGTATTTCATCTTTAATAGATATTATTATCTTTAAAAAGAATATTAATAGTGTAGTTAAATATTTAAAAGAAGAATATAATAGATTTAGTAATTATATATAAAAAGATAGCTTAAAAAACTATCTTCTTCTTTGCTTCTAAATTTAAAATTGAATATTCGCATATCTTATAATTGAAATTTAAAATATAATTTGATATAATGAATATGTAAGGAAAACTTACATAAAATAAAAAAGGAACACTTAATCTGGAATGTTAAGTGATTACCTAGAATAAGTATTCACCAAAACCCCGTGTTTATGGTGTTTTTATTTTAACACATTCATTTTAATAATGATGTAGAATAAAATAAAAATAATAATAAATAAATTAAATATTATAAAATATAATAATTTTTTATTCACATTAACCACCTCTTTCTATTACTAGAGTAGAGGTAATCACCTAAACAATTAAATGTTCCTAAAAAATAAAATAACATATAAATACATCATAATCAAGAATAAAATTATGAATATTCGTTTATTCATAAGATTAATTTATCTAATAATTATATACTATGTTTTTTTGAACAATTATGATACTATAAAATCATTAAGAAAAGAGGTAATAAAAATGCATAATAATTTTGAATTAAATGAAACAACTGGAGTAGGATTAATCAAAGATGACAACGATAATAATATATTAATTAAAACTGATGCTAATGAAGAACAATTAACAGCTATATTAGAAAAAGAAAATGAGATTGAAAGTGAAGCAAAATATATTAACAATTTAAAATATGAAATTATTTGGAAGAAGTTAGTTAATTTATTTAAAATATCTATGTATGGTTTAGGAACAATATGCTTTTTATTAGTATTAATAAATTCCTTACAGTATCACTTATATGCACTTTCTATTGTCTTATTAGCAGCAATATCTATGTTTGAAATAGTAACAAATCTAAAAACCAAATCATTTAAATATAATAATAATCAAATTGAATTATTATCAAAAGAAATGTCAAAATCAAAAATTAAATTAAATGTGTTAGTTAATGAATTAGAAAGATTAAAATCAAAAGTTCAAATTGAAGAAATGAACACAAATGATATTGTAACTTCTTCAATCAATTATCCGATACGAAGTGAAGAAGAAAACCTAAATAGTTATTACAATGCTCAATCAGGACCTATAAAATTTAAATCATTAAGAAAAGAATTTGAGAAGTAGTCTTAATAAAGGACTATTTTTTTATTGAAATTTAAATTATCAGAAAAAGCAAGGTGAACGAATAGTAAACGAATAGTGAACGCAAATTAAAAGAAGATAAATTAATATCTCCTAATAACTATTTCTTTTTAGTTAATTCCTTAACTTTATCTCTATTTTCTTTACTATATCCATATATTATATTCGGATACATATTCATCATATCTTGATATAATTCTTCTAATGCTTTATTTTGTTTACGAATTATTGGACTAATATTAGTAATTGTAATACTTTTACCTAATTTATTAACACCATATAGTATCTTATTTGTAACAATTCCATTTTGTCTCA
>CANNTX010000044.1 GCA_947522695.1 uncultured Bacilli bacterium
TTTAAAGATTTAAGTATTTGTTCATCAGATAGTCCAATTTCATGACAAAGAGCATAAGCAGCAAGAGTATAATAAGCGGCAAAGAAGACATCTTTATTTAAATGAACAGGTAATTTATTAATATACATTTCACATTTATCTAAATTAACATCAGTTCCAATATATTTAGCAGTTCTTTTAAAATCACAATCTTTATTTACACATTTATAATTACCAATATGTCCATAATGATAAAAAGAGTATTCTAACTTCTTATGACAATATGGACAATATGCTGCATCCACATTATTACTAACTGGTTTATTTAAACTATATTTAGTTTTATTAATTCCATAACCAATAATATTTTTAAAACCTAGTGCAAGTAAATATATTATTGGATCATCCGCATTATAAATTATTCTCATATTAGTATCTGGTTTAAAAGCCGAAGCAATTTTAGCTGATACTTCTTCCGGTGAGCCATTTCTAGCAACTTGATCTCTTGTTAAATTTGTTAAAACTAAATGCGTAATTGTATCTTTATTAAATGTTTGTCTAATATAAGATTCATCCATCTCTAGAAGAAGAACATCAGCGTTAACTTTATGATTAAATATTCCACTATTATTTAATATAAGAGAAGTAGTCGCATTAACTATATTTGATCCACTCTTATTCCATACAACTTTATATCCATTATCTTCCAAAATATGGGCAATCATTGAAGTGGTCGATCCTTTTCCAGATGAACCAGTAACTGCAACTACAAACTTAGGATACTTAATATTATCTAAAACATTTTTATCAAACTTTCTAACAATACTTCCAGGAAAAACCGATGCATTATAACCAAATAACTTACATACTCCTGTAATCATTTTATTTATTAAAATTAAAAAACTTGTTTTCATATTCATTACCTCTAAAAATAGTATAACATTTTCTTTGAAATATATAAATAATTATAGTATAATTCATAATAGAAAGAGAAATAGTTATGAGAAAGATTTTTACGGCTTTAGATATTGGATCTAATACAATTAAAGTAGTAGTTGGTGAGTTTATAGGAACTAAACTCAATATTTTAAGTGCTGTTAAAGTAACATCAAGAGGTTACGTAAATAACTATATATTAGATAAAGAAGCATTAATAAGCCGTATAAAAGAGGCTATATCTAAAACTGAAGAAGAATTAAATATTAAAATAAGAAAAGTAATTTTAAATGTTCCTACATACAATTTAGATTTTAAATTAACTGATGGAAGAGTTGAACTTGAAGAAAATGTAGTTAAAAGTAATGATATTGTAAGACTTTTACAAGATGTTAGTAAAAATAAAATTGATCATAAAAATGAACTTATTTGCACACTTCCAATAATGTTTAAAGTAGATGATGAAGAAACAATTAATCCTTATGGTAAACATGGAAATATTTTATACGTTAAAAGTATTTTAGTATCAACCGATAAAAAAACAATTTATGATTTAGCAAACATAGTAAATAGTTGTAACCTTGACATAATTGATATTACAACAACTGGTTTAGCAGATTATTATAATTTTAAAAGTAAAGAATTAGATACTAAAAATATTGCTATAGTTAATTTAGGATCTACTACAACTAATATAAGTATTTTCTCTAAAGGAATATTTATTAATAATAAAATAATAGATGATGGTGGATTTTACATAGATAAAGAAATAGCAAGTGTTTATAATCTAAAAAGAAATGAAACTGAATATTTAAAAGAAAAATTAGCTTTAGCAGTTATTAATAACGCTGAGGAAAAAGAAACTATTACTTTAACTAATAAAAATGGAGAAGAAATTACTGTTAATCAATACGAATTAAGTAAAATTGTTAGTGAAAAGATGGATAATCTTCTTAAAATTATAAAAAAGAACATTAACCTCTTAACAAAAAAAGAAATAAGTTATATAATTATAACAGGCGGTTTATCTGAAATTAAGGATATTAACCTCTTAATAAATAATGTATTTAATAAAAACGGTAAAATAGGTAAGATTAATAATTTAGGAGCAAGAGATAATTCCTATAGTGTTGCTCTTGGAATGCTTAAATATTTTAATAGTAAATTATTACTAAGAAATAGAGAATTCAGTAGTTTAACTGAAGAAGAAATAGATGCAATGTGTACAATAAGTGAAAAGAATACTTCGAAAAATTCTCTTATTTCTAGAGTAGTAGGATACTTTTTCGATGATTAATAAAGGAGAGTAAAATATGTTTGGATTAGAAATGGATCAAATTGCAAAGATAAAAGTAATAGGTGTTGGTGGTGGTGGAAACAACGCTGTTAACAGAATGATTGAATCAGGAGTTAAAGGTGTTGAATTCATTGTTGCTAATACAGACTTACAAGTATTAAATGCTTCTAAAGCAAGTAATAAATTACAAATTGGTAAAACAATTACTAATGGATTAGGAGCAGGTGCTAACCCTGAAGTTGGTAGAGAAGCTGCAATTGAAAGTAAAGATGAAATTAAAGAAGCCCTAAAAGGTGCTGATATGGTATTCGTTACTTGCGGTATGGGTGGAGGAACTGGAACTGGTGCTGCCCCTGTAATTGCTGAAATTGCCCAAGAATTAGGTGCATTAACAATTGGTATTGTAACAAAACCATTTAGATTTGAAGGAAGAAGAAGAATGGAACATGCTATTTTAGGTATTGATGAACTAAAAAAACATGTTGATACTTTAATAGTTATTCCAAATGATAGATTAAGAGATATTATCGATAAATCAACTCCAATGTTAGAAGCATTTAAAGAAGTTGATAACGTATTACATCGTGGTGTCCAATCAATAAGTGATTTAATTGCTGTATCTGGTTTAGTAAACTTAGACTTTGCAGACGTTAAAACAGTTATGGAAAAACGTGGTAGTGCATTAATAGGTATTGGTTTAGGTGTTGGTGAAAATAGAGCTATTGAAGCTGCAAAACAAGCAGTATCATCTCCACTTTTAGAAACAAGTATTGTAGGTGCAAAAGACGCTATTATAAATGTTACAGGTGGAACAAGCTTAACTTTATTTGAAGCAGAAGATGCTGCTGAGGTAGTAAGACAAAGTGCTAATAACGACATTAATATTATCTTTGGTGCTGTTATTAATGAAAACTTAAATGATGAAGTAATTGTTACAGTAATTGCTACTGGATTTGAAGATGATGATACCAAACCAGAAGAAAAAGAAGAAGAACCAAAGAGAAGATTCTTAGATGATGATAATGATTATGATATTCCACCATTCCTAAGAGATAGAGATAATTTTTAAGTAAATAAAAAGAATTTAAAGTGTTTTAGATTCTTTTTTAATTAGAAGTATATTAAAATTTTATAATCAAACTAACTTTATAAAACGAAAAACTAAAAAAATTCGTTCCATAAAAAACTAAATAATAATATGATAAAAAAATATGTTTAAGTAAAGGAGTAAAAGAATGTTAAACATAATAGAAAAAGATATTAACGAAAAATTATTTGAAGCTGAAATAGAAATGAATACTAATTCTAAAAGATATACTATTGAAGAAGCTCCAAATTGCTTTAAATAAAATAATAGAAGAACAATAATATAATATTTGATATTTCATATATTTTATTATGAAACTAAGAAAACAAAACGAAAATAAAAGAACAATTATATATTTATTATTAATAATATTTTTGTTAACATATACAATATTATCAACAATAGGTAAAAAAAGTTCTGATAATATCATGGAAGTTTCTAATACATTAATTAATGATTTAATAATTGATATAGTCAACTCTAGTATCAAAAATGATATCTTAAAACAAAATAACATAAACAATTTAATTGAGTTTAATTATAACTCCCAAAAAGAAATAGAAAGTATTAACTATAATTTAGAAACAGCTTATGATATATTAGTTGCAATTAAAAATAATATATTATCAACTATATCCAATTCAAATGAATATAAGTATTATTATAAATATTATATAAATAATAATAATATAATATTAGAAGTTCCTTTCTATAACTATACATCTAATATTTTTATAATTAACTTAGGACCTAAAATTAAATCTCGTATCAACTTTTTAAAAACAATAGATAGTTCTGTTAAAACCGAAGTTAAAACATATGGAATAAATACCATAAAATTAGATATATATGCTAGTTTTACAGTCATTAGTAATATCGTAGTACCTTTTAATAAACAAGAAATAAATAATAGTTTTGACATCTTATTAACAAGTAAAGTAATTAATGGGAAAATACCCGAATATTATGGAAGTGGTTTTAAAAGTGAAAGTGATATCTTTAATTTATAAAAAATATGTGTTATATTTGATATAGTAGAGAGGTGTTAATAGTGGACATATTTATTAATAAAGCAATTACAAATGGTATAGAAGCTTATAATAATAAAAATGCAGGAAAAGATTATTCTTCATCTCATTACTATGAATTAACTATAATAGAAATATTAACCAAGATCTATGATCGAGTTAGTATAATAATTCCTTATAAAACTAAATATGAAAAAAACTTTATTAACAATTTAAAAATATATGGTTTATCTAATGAGGATACTAATTTATTTATTACTTCCTTAGAAGAATATGATAATTGGTTAACTAATAAAACTGGAACAACAACTAATTCAGTTGACAATATTCATCTTATATTAATAAAGATGATTCTATTAAAGAATCTATATAAACCCTTATCAAAGGAAGAAATAGATTATTATGATTATTATTTAAACGCTAAAGAAATAAGATTTAAAAAAATAATCTCTCTAGCATCTAATGATATTGATGAAGTAATCAAAGTATGGAATCATAAAAAGAATGTTTATTTAAGCAATAAAGTTTATAAATTAACCGAAATTGAGCCTGATTTATTAAGTAAAACAATGTATGAAAAACATGGACTATCTATAAATCAAGTTAAACAACTATCTAATTTAAAAGTTAATGAAATAAATAATATTATAGTTAATAATGAAAAAAATATTAAAGAAAGAAGTAATTTAAATCCATTTAAGCTTGTATTAACGAGTGGAAATGGTATAGTAGATACGTTAGTGCTATTTTGCATAGTAATAACAGAAATATTTATTGGCTTTTTAATAGCCATATTGGGGTAGTTATGGAAAAATATAAATTTAATAATATAGAATATAATTTAATTAAAGATTATCGTGATGGTTTTGAAGAAGAAATAGTTAAAGAAAAAATGACTGATTACTTTAATGATTTTGATTATGTAGTAGGAGATTGGGCCTATAGTAAAGTTAGGTTAAAGGGATTTTACGATAAAACTAATAAAAAAGTAAAGAATTTAAATAATTATGAAAACGTTGAAAAATACTTAGTTGATAATTGTGCTCCTAACGCAAGATATTTTATATTGAAAAAAATTAGTTGATATACTAATTTTTTTGTGGTAGTATTTTATTAGAATAGCGAGGAATTATATGAATACCAATATTGAATTAAAAAAAGCAAATGGAGAAACAATTAATGTGGAATTAATAAGTTATTTTGAACATATTCCAACAAGCAAAAAATATATATTTTATACTTTAAATGAAAAAGTAGAAAATGAATTAGTTAAAATGTATGTTTCAGAAGTTTCTGATAATGCTACATTATCTGACAAAATGACAGATGAAGAATGGACTAATATTAAAGAAATTATGAAGTCTATTTTAACAGCTAATAATAATGATAAAATTAAATATCTAACATGGGAGGCATAAATCATGATAATTCAAAATGAACCAAAAAAAATTGCAGTAACCGAAGCACAAATCAATGCTTTAAAAAAAGCTTATAAACCTCAAATGGTACAAGCAAATGAAGTAGTAGGTACTTCAGAAACAAATGAAAATATAATAAATAATATTGTTAATACACCAGCTCCAGAAGTTGTAAATGCACCTGGAACAGATGCATTAATTACTGATGCTCCAGAAGTTGTTGCACCAATTCAAGAAGAACCAAAAGTTGAAGAAGTAGCTCAACCTGTTACACCTGTTATACCAACAGAACCTATTGTAGAAGCTCCTAAAGCAGAGCAACCAACTGTTGCAATCGACAATGATAAATTTCAAAAATTATTAGATGATTTCTATGACCTACAATTACATGTTCAACAATTTGGTGTAGAATTAGAAGAAATTTTAGAAATAATTAAAAAAAACAAAATTAAACCAGAAGTAGCTAAAGAAAAAGTAACTCAAACTATTGCGCCATCTACTCCCGTAACACCTACTGTAGAAGCACCCAAAGTAGAGCAACCAGTAGTTCAAGAGCAAGCTCCTCAAGTTCAAAGTACACCCGTAGAACAAAATGTATTTAACACAAGTTTTAATCCAAATAGTGAATTTACTGGTAATATCTTTGATATGCCACCTCAAACAAATGCAGAATCAGGTATGAAATTATAAAAGTCTAATTTTAGACTTTTTTTCATATTATTAAGTATGGAAAATATATTAAATTATTATTATCAATTAAATATTATCGACATAAAGAAAAAAGATTATTATTATCTATTAACAACCGATGAATATGAACAATATATTTTTAATGAAATAATAGATCCTAATGAATTAAAAGAAAATCTAGACTATCTAAATAATACCAATGTCTTATATGATCTATTAATATTAACTAAAGAAGGAAATATAACCATTAATTATAATGACAAAGAATATGCTTTATTTAAAGTTAGAAATAATGAAAATCTAAATATCTTAAGTTTTTCCAACTTAATAACAACCGGTAAATTAAAATGGGGAACACTTTGGTCAAATAGAGTAGATTATTATTTAGAACAAATAGCTGAAGTAGTAGAACAAAAAGAAATAAAATATGCTATGGATTATTATATATCTTTAGCAGAAATAGCGATTTCTTACTTTAACACATTATCCGAAATTTATAATGAAAACACTTTAACTTTTACATTATCACATCATATTGTAACATCACCAATAGATAAATATATGTTTTATAATCCATCCAATATGTGTTTTGATCTAAGTGTAAGAGATATAGCTGAATATATAAAAGAATCTTTCTTTAATGATATTTTAACTAATTATGAAATACTATCTTTAATAGATAAAATAAATTTAAATGAATCCTTAGCAAATTATTTATTAGTTAGACTAATTTATCCATCTTATATTTTTAAATTATATGATAGTTTTATTGAAACAAAAGAATTAAATAAAAAATTCTATGAATACATGAAAAAAAGTAGAGAATATGAAACTCTACTATCAACTATATATAATAAATTAAAACTAAAATATTCAATTAAAGCTTATATTTATTTCTTTAAAGATCAATATTAACTACATTTTTAACTTCTGGAACTTCTTCTTGAATTGTTCTTAAAACAAAATCAGTTATTGTATCATCACGATATCCACATTCAGCGCATGCTCCATGCATTTTAACATAAACAATATTATCTTTATAACTAACGTACTCAATATCTCCACCATCACTATTTAAATAAGGTCTAATAATATTAATTGTTTCTTTTATTTTTTCTTCCATACATAACACCCACTTGAGATTATATCACATTTTATTTATAATAATAACAAGAAGGAAAGATATTTATGTATAAAATAGGAGATATAATTGAAGTTGAAGTATCTGGTATCGAAAACTATGGAATATTTGTAAAAGCTGAAGATGATTATACTGGTTTAATTCACATATCTGAAATAGATAATAACTATATAAAAGATATTAATAAATACGTTAAAGTTGGTGATGATATCTACGCTAATGTAATTGGAGTAGATGAAGCCACAAAACATTTAAAATTATCTATTAAAAATATGAATTACAATGATAATAATCATGGAAAAAGAACAATAAAAGAAAATATTAAAGGTTTTTTACCACTTCATAATAAATTAGATGAATGGATAAAAGATACTTTAAAAGATATGAATAAAAAATAATTTTCTTAAAACCTGAGATATAATTTCACTAGAGTAGGAGTGAAATTATTTTTTATATAACAGGAATTTCATACTTATAAAAAAATATAAAAAATGTATAATTTTTATTGACAAACATATGTATGCTATATATAATATTAATTACAACTTAAAAAAAGGTAGGTGATATTATGTATAAAGCATATAGATTTAGAATGTATCCTAATAATGACCAAATTATATTAATTAATAAAAATTTTGGATGCGTCAGATTTGTTTATAATTATTTCTTAAATAAATGTAAGAATAATAAATATTATAAGGCTTTTGATATGTGCAAAGAATTAAAGGAGTTATATATAGAATATCCATTTCTAAAAGAAGTAGATAGTTGTTCATTAAGATGTAGCATATTTAATTTAGAAGATAGTTTTAAAAATTTCTTTGCTAAGAGAAGTAGCTATCCTTGCTTTAAAAATAAATTTAGTAAACAAAGTTATAGAACTAACGCAATTAGAATTAGTTATAAAGGAAATAATCATTGTAATATCGAAATATATAAAGATATTAATAAAATTGAATTACCAAAATTAGGAATAGTAAATATAAGAGGATACCGTAATTTAAATAAAATAGAGGAAAAAATTATTAATGCTACAATTGAAAAAGAAACAACTGGAAAATATTATGTAAGTGTTGTAGTAGAAACAAAAGATATCGAAGTAACTAAATTAGAGCCAACAAGTATAGTAGGTATAGATTTGGGAATAAAAGATTTAGTGGTGTTAAGTGATGGAACTAAATATACAAACCCAAAAGAATTAAATAAAAGAGAAAAACAATTAAAAAGATTACAGAGAAAATTAGCAAGACAAATAAATCATAGCAAAAACTATAATAAAACTAAAATAAGGTTAGCTAGAGTACATAGTAAAATCAAAAATAGTAGAAAACATAATATCATAAACATAGTAAATGAAATAGTAAAAGAATATGATTGCATAATAAGTGAAAAATTAAATACAAAGGGAATGAGTCAAAATCATAAATTAGCCAAATCAATAATAGATGCCAGTTTTAATAAAATATGCCAATTATTAAAATGGAAAACAAAAATACTTGGAAAATATTATTATCAAGTAGATACATATTATCCAAGTAGTAAAACATGTAGTCATTGTGACTATAAAACCAATATAACAAATAATCTAAATATAAGAAACTGGGAATGTCCAAAATGTGGCAATTTAAACGATAGAGATATAAATGCAAGTATAAACATAATGTTTGAAGGGCTAAAAATACATTACCTAAATAAAGTTAATAACTAGTAAAATATACAATCAATTAACAATAAAAAATGTACGGTAGCG
>CANNTX010000045.1 GCA_947522695.1 uncultured Bacilli bacterium
TTAATCAAATTATAATTATTACATTCCATATTTAATTTACACAAATTAATTATAAAATCTACTAACTCTTTACTATACAAATTAGCAAATGACTTAAATGCTCGATCATAAATTAAAGGTATAATATTATCAGATATAATTATTGGATATTTAAGCATCTTTTTCCTTTCAAAAATTCTGTTTCAAAAAACTAGGATTATTTCCTAGTCTTCACTCTCTTCTATAAAATTTATACTTTTATGTGGTTCATTAAAAAGCAAATCATTATAATCTTGTTGTCTTAAAGCTTCATAAACAACAATTGCCACTGTGTTTGACAAATTAAGTGCTCTTACTTTATCAGTCATTGGTAATCTTGCACATCTATCTAAATGTGGTTTTAATAATTTAGGAGGTATTCCCGTAGATTCTTTACCAAAAAAGAAATAATAATTTTTACTTTTATCACTATAATCAAATGAAGTATGTGGCTTATGACCATATCTTGTAAAATAATAAAATTCTCCTTCGTTTTTACTATAAAAATCATCTATATTTTCATATACAAAATAATTACAATCTTTAATATAGTTAACACCACTTCTTTTAATATAACTATCATCTAAACTAAAACCTAAAGGCTTTATTAAATGTAAAGTTGTATTAGTAGCAACACACGTTCTCATTATATTTCCCGTATTACCAGGAATTTCTGGTTCAAATAAAACTACATTAATCATTTGTTAACCTCCCACTTATCCATTAATTGAACAAATTTATCACCTGTTAAGATTTGATTTGTACTATCAATATAATCAACAGGTTTTCCATTTCTATAATATATAATTGCTGGTAATACGATTTCATTATCAGTAATTATACTAAGTTTATCATTTAAATTATTAATTGTCTTTTTATCGGTAACATTATCAGTACAATTAATATAAATAAATTTATCACTCAAATTATTATTTTTTAATGTTTTATAAACATACTTTTCTAAATTATATATATTTTTACTTCCAATATAAGTTAAATATAAATAACCATTATCTTTAATTTCATTCATACCACTTTCAATATCTTTGTATTCAAATTTATTGACCTTATTTAATATATAACTTTTATTTTCTTTACTATTATCAACCTTTTGATAAATAAATCCAATTGAAGTCATTATAAAAACACCTACAATAATTATTAATAAAAGCAAAATATAATTTTTTTTCATCTAATTTACTCCTTACATACCTATCATAACATAAATATATAAGTAAAATAAATTTAAACTTTAATAGTTTCGCATCTTTCTGATTCATTTCCTGCATTATCTATTGCATATGCACAAAAAGTTCGTCCGCTTTCTTCTTCCAAATATAATACATTTTTTAAAATTCGATCATTACCATCTTTTCTTAAAGCACCTGTTCCACTTCCATAAGGTTTAAGCCATGTCTGATATTTAAATATTCCCGTTCCTGTATCATATCCGTTAATATAAACTCTTATATTCCATCCTTTTAAATCACCATACTTTGGATCATAATATCCTAAATTAGTTACACTAAATGAAGTTATAATAGGCGGAATATCATCATACCAAACTGGATTAATATTAATATTACTATTAACAATCCAAGTATTTTCTTTAAAAGATTTTATACTATAGCCTTCTCTATCATAAACAACCACTTTTAATTTAGTACCATATTCTATATCTTCATTATAATAATCTATAACATGATCTGCCACCAATATTTCATTAATCCATACTGAAAAACAAAAGCTATCAAGTCCATTTTCATATAACACATTTTGTATAATTGAACTAATATTAACAGTAAAATTTTGTTTATTCCAGTTAGCAATATAATTTAAATTACCAGTTGTTCCTTTTTTTATATACACATCACGTAAAGGAACATCACCATTACTTCCAGTCCAGCCAATAAATATATTTCCATCTTTATTTGGATTTTCTAATAAAAATTCATCTTCAACATTATAAGTATCTTTCTTATTATTTAAATAACCACCATTAAGATTATAATTAATATTATATGTTAGAATACTCCATTTAGCGTTTAATTTTTTATTATTAATATCATTTATATTATCACTATTTATATTATAACCTAAAAACTTATATCCATTTCTTTCAGGAACAGGTAAAGAAACTTTATTATTTTTAATTACTAAACCTTGTGTATTATTATAAATTCCACCATTACCATTTATCTTAAAATTATATTTTTGACTTTTAAAATTAGATATTACTTTACTAGAAGTACTAAAATATGAATATACTGGTAACAAGACACATAAACAAGCAATAAACAAAGGTAATATTTTAACTAATTTCTTCATAACCATTTTTATCCTTTCTTGAATTAAAATAAGACAAAATAATCATCACTATTAACAAATATTTATGATTATAAATAAAATCAGCATAATAACCAATATAAGGAATAGACCAATTATTACCTCTTCCAATTACATTATTTTTATCTACTATATATGAATCATTAGAATTATTATTATCACCTTTAGTTTCAAATCCATATTCATTAATATTAACAATACGATGTGAAACTATATGTTCATTTAATTGATAAACTAATATATCATCTTTCTTAAAATCATCTAAATTAATTTTTTCATAATAAAGAATTCCTCCAACCTTTAGTATTGGCTCCATACTACCAGATATTACAACTAAAGGCCTCTTTCCCCACAAAACAGGTATAAATATAATTAAATAAATAATAATTAAAATATAAAATACTTTAAATATTATATTTTTCATTTTTTATTTTACTTCCAAAAACTATTTGCAGCATCATGTTGAACTGTTTCAATTTTAACTATTAAAGTATAAGTCGCATTATCATAGCCATCACCAGTTGAAGTATAAGTTATTGTTTTCCCATCTTCTGAAACACTTTCCTTTAATGAAGCATTAACCTTTTCATTAAATTTAACACTATTTATAAATGATGTACTTACACTTGTTGGCTCTAAAACAGTTTTATTTTCTTTTGAACCATAATAATAATATCCATCATTACTTTTAGTCCAATTTTTTCCAAAATTTATTATTGAAACTTGATTATTATCAATATCCTTAAGATTTAATTCTTTTCCACTTGCACTTACCCACTTTTCAGTATAACTTGCCCTAACAGCCATTGGAATATTTCCTGTATTCTTTACCGATATTTTCTTTTCAGTAACAGTTCCTGGAGTCCAATTAGTAGGCGATTCGAATTTCTCAACTATTTCATTTTGATACATTCCAGATTTAAATTTATTTGCTATATTTGTAGTTGTTGTAAAATAAGCAAGTGTTCCACCTAACACGCCTAATAAACTAAGTCCTCCCAATATTATAATTCCCTTTTTATTCTTATTATTTCTATTATCTTTCATCTTATAATTTCCCTTCTTTAAATAATTCAAATATAAACACAGTTTGCTTATCAGTATTTTTTTTACAAGATATTAATGTTAACGTATTAACATCATTATTTTTAATAATTTGAACACTTCCATTTTTATTAACATCATAATAATTAACTAACATATAATCATACTTTTTACCTAAATAATAAATAGACGCAATATCTTCCATATCTAATTTATCTAAATATTTAAAATATGAAACACTACTATTACCAGAATGACTAGCAAGTATCAAATTACCTTTATTTACATCTGGCATATTTGAACTACTTACAATCATTATATTGTTATCAACATTATTTAAATTTGAATTAAATTTATAAAAACCTTTCCTTAATTTTATTTTTTTTATTTCTAAAATCCCCAAATATTCTTCTTTAGTTTTATTATTATTTATATAACTTACTTCTTCATCATAATTATTTAAATAAGAGTTAACTTCATAATCTTCATTATTAACTTTAATCAAATTATTTAATTTAATAATTATTATCATAGAAGTACTAATAAACAATACTATTGTTAAAATCACATTATAAAATAAATAACTTTTTTCTTTCATAAACTAACAAACTAAAAGTTATAAGAGAAACTCCACTTAATATTTCACTTATTAAATCATTTTTAAATGTACTAGGTACTTCAACTTCCATTTTCTTATTAGTCACATTAACATTTATTATTTCTTTATCTTCTTTAATCTCAAAATAAATTTTTTCATTATTGTTAATATAACCAGGAGCTGCTAACTTTTCCACAATATAATATTTTCCATAAGGAATATCTTTAATATTAATTATTCCATTATTATCTGTAAAACCAGAATATATTAATAAATCATTTTCGGAATATAACTCTATTTTTGTATTAGGAATAACTTTCCCTGAATCATTATCAGTTTTGATTAATATTAATTCACCTTTCTTTAGATAATTAACTAAATTCAAATTATAATAAACAACATCCGTATATTGATCTTTATACTTTAATTCAAAAGAATATTTTTCTTTATCAAGAACATATTCCTTTAGTGTTTGAAGTTCCTTAACATAATATTTTCCTAACTCTAAATTATCAAATATTATTCTTCCTTCTTTATCGGTAAATTTATAATCTATTAAATCACCTTTTTTATAAATGATTTTATTATCATCCCCATAAAAATCCTCATTAGCGTACAAACCAAATTTAACATTTTCTAAATATTTATGATTAATTTCACTTTTCTTTATAATCTCTACACAACCTTTAACCTTTTTATTTTCAAAATTAATTTCAAATATTAAACCTTGTTCCTTATCATTAATATACGTTGTATTTTCATCTATTTTAAATTTATAAGTTTCTTTATTCCATAAATATCCTTCAATAACCCGATCTATTTCTTCTAATTCATAATTTCCATAATCAAGTGTAAATGGTGTAATTACTACTCCATTTTCATCTGTTTCATATATGTCTTTATTTTTATATTTCAAATACTCACCAGTATCTAAATTTTTAATTTTAAATTTTATTCCCTTAATTGGAATATTTTGTTTTGTTTCAGAATCTACTTTATTTATTTTTAGCTTAGCCCCAACCACATTTATTTCTAAGTTAGTACTTAATTGTTTAAATTTACCAACTCTCATTACATTTTGACTTTTACTATCATAATAAATAATTGGTGGACTCGTATACTTTTCATCATTTTTAATTAAATTAATTTTATATTTTCCAATCTTACTTGAATTAATTATTAAACTATTATTATCCTTTTTAACTTCTATACCAGAATTATCATTATTAATATCCCATTCACTAATAACTAAATTTTTATCATCTAACTTTAATCGATCACCTGAAGAAATCTTAAAAGTTTTTTTACCAAAATTTGGTATTTTATTATGCTTCTTAACTAAATCTTCTATTTCTCTAATTTCTTCAGTATACTTTACTATCTTTTTACCATCTAATTTATTAGTAAAATAAATATCATAACCATGAGGAACCACTTGCCATATCATAAATTGAGTAACACTATACCATTTTAAATCAGTATGATTAACCTTAGAATCAAAATAACCATAACCATAGTAAGCAATTAAACTAATCTTTTCCCACTCTTCTTCTGTCATATTAGCAATATATGCTTGATTAAAGTCACTTCCGACATAAACATTATTCTTTTTTATAGGTGTTCCTGGCTCAACACAATAGACAAACTGCTTATCACTATTTCTAACAGTAACTGACATTTGTTGATATTTTCTAGTACCTTTCTTTTCTTTAACTACATAATCATTATAAATCCATTTATAATGTTCAATAAATTTATCACTATATTCTTCCGCATATACACCTTTAAAAAGCATAAAAAATAATAGTAATAACAATATTTTAAAAAATCTTTTTATCATAAATCTCCTTTAAAAAAACTAAACCTTAATAATGGTTTAGTTTTCTTCTGAAATTAATTTACTTAAATACGTTATTTCCAAATCAACTCTAGATATTTCATTTAATAAAACCTTTAATTTAGGTAATGCACTATTAGGACTCACATATATAATATCCCCAGCACTAACCTCATTAATATTCTTTATTAAATTATTATCCATATCAATTGAATATTTAAATAAATAAAATTTCTTTTTCTTACATAATTCTAAATTGCTTTTTCCTACTAAACATAATTTAGAATTAACCTTTTTATGATTAAGTATTGAATTTAAATTTGAAAATAATTTTTCATCAGTTTCTCCATTTATATATTCTTCTTTTTTATCTATTACATCTTCACTATTTGCAATCAGAGTATACTTTATATTATTCTGTTTTAAATAATTTTTAACCTCCTCATTATGATCAACAACTAATGCAACCATTTTTTTCTTCGGATTACCTTTAATAATTATTTTATCTTTATTATCATTTAAACTCAGAATTGGGGCGCTGATATCATATTGCAAATATAATTCATTAAAGTATCCGTAATTTTCCATTTTGTTAAATGATTTATTTACATCAACTTCCTTTCCATTAACTCCTGGAATAATTGTATTATCTTCTATAATCGCATTAACAGCTTCAACTTTATATTTATCTTTATTTAAAACAATTTCCTTCATTATTGGATTTTTATTATTAATATAAACCATAACTCTATCTGTAAAATAAAAACTAACAACAATTAAACTAAAAACTAATATATATTTTATTTTCAAATTTATTCACCACTTAATCATATGATATTTATTTCTAAATATACAAAAGGTTTGTAATCTTTCTATTCACCATCATCTTTTGTTTCTTCATTATCTTTTGATTTATTTGCTAAAAAAGCAATTTTATCAACCACAACTTCAGTAGAATACTTCTTTTCATCATTAACAATAAATGTCGAAGTTCTAAGTTGACCTCTAACTGAAATCAAATCACCCTTATGACAATATTCACAAATTCTAGATGCGATTTGATCCCAAAGAGTACATCTTATAAAATCAGCTTCATAAATCCCATCTGAATTTTTATAAGTTCTTTGAACAGCAAGTGTTAAATGACAAACTTCTTTTTTATCATCTTGCTTTGTTAACTCAGGTTCAGCAGTAAGTCTACCTATCAACATGACCGTGTTATACATCATATTTCCTCCTTTCACTAACATTTTTACCACAAAAAAATTAAGGTATCAAAAGACAAAAAAATAAAATTTGCACCCAAAAAAGTACAAATTTTAAATATCTTCTAAACAAAAATTTTAAATTATCTAAACAAATTTATAAAAACAATCACATTTAAATATTTTTTAATAATCTATTAAGTTCAACTGCATATTCAAGAGGTAATTCTTTCTTGAAATCAGAAATAAATCCTAAAATTATTAAATCTTTAGCTGCATTTTCACTTAATCCCTTACTCATTAAGTAAAATAATTTTTCTTCACTTATTTTAGATACCGTTGCTTCATGCTCTAAATAACTTGAATCATTAAGTAAAATATTAGTTGGAATAGTATCACTTACTGATTCATCATCTAACAAAATAGTATCACATTTAACACTTGCCTTAGAATTAATAGCTGACTCACATATCTTAACTAAACCTCTGTAATCAGCTTCTCCTCCATTTTTAGCAATACTTTTAGATATTATATTACTACTTGTATTTTTTCCAATATGAATCATTTTAGCACCAGCATCAAGAACCTGTCCTTCTTTAGCAAACGCTATAGAAACAGAATTTCCCTTAGCATAATCACCCTTTAATATTGAACTAGGATATTTCATTGTTACTCCACTACCAATATTACCATCAAGCCATTCCATTAAACCATAATCATCTACTATTGCTCTTTTAGTAACTAAATTATAAACATCATTACTCCAGTTTTGAATTGTACTATATTTACATTTAGCGTTCTTGCCAACATAAATTTCTACAACTCCCGCATGAAGAGAATTCTCCGAATGTGATAAAGCCGTACATCCCTCTATATAAGATAATTCAGCATCATCATCAACAATTATAATAGTTCTTTCAAATTGTCCCATCGTAACTTCATTAATCCTAAAATAACTTTGTAATGGTCTATCTAATTTAACCCCCTTAGGAATATAAATAAAAGATCCACCACTCCACATACAACCATT
>CANNTX010000046.1 GCA_947522695.1 uncultured Bacilli bacterium
TTATTATAACTATTGCGAGTAACTAAATCACCTATTTTAAAATTCATGATATCACCAATTAAATATATGTATGAAATTAATATTTTAGAATTTTAGAGATTAAAGCTAAATGTATCACCTTTGTTAAGGTAAAGCCAACTTGATTTAGTTACTGTTAAAACTTTGGTATCCAAGTTAAATTTGAAGTAAATGTAATGATTATTGGGATCTAATGCTTTAATGTAAATAATGTTATTTTTCTTTTTAATAATTGTTCCGGCAAAGGTGGTTAACCGATAAATAGAAATGAAGACTTTATTTTCACTTTGGGTATGTTTTATTTCAATATAACTGCTGTCAATATTTTGAAATTTTAAATAATATGTTGATAAGTTTTGATTTATTAACATTTTAGTTTGATAGTCGTTTATTAAGGATTTAGTAATAATTAAAAACATAATAATTGTTAAGATAATATATTTTTTCAATAGATCACCTATTAATTATTATGTATACAATTAGTTATTAATGTTAATTTTTGATATAATTTGTTCTATTATATTTACTACTTCTTTGGCTGTTTCGTTTGATAAATCTACTCTAAAATTAGTAATTCCTAGTTCTTGATAGGTTGGTATTTTATCAATTAAGTTGGTGGTATGACAATTTAGAATATAGGAAGTATGAGTTTGAGGCGATGTTAATATTTCGTATTCTTCCTTATTACGATCTATCAATTTATATGTTTTTTTATCTTTACAAATTTGACAGTTTTTGGCTTTAAATGTGTTTTTTAGAAGACAGGCTTTCATCATCATAAGTTCTATTTTACCGTAAATTAGTAAGCCGGTATTTGAGGCTGGATAGTTATTCATTATGTTTTTTAACTCATTAAAATCATTTTCAAATGAAAGAGTTACCATAGAGTTGTACTTATGTGCTAGATTTAGGGCATAATGATTAGTAATGTTTAAGAAATAATCACCGATGTTACCTGGATTTTCTACCATGCTAGCATATGATGTATTTAAAACTTTTCCAGTATATTTTGGATAGGTTAGTAAGTTTCTAGGAATTTTATAAATAAAGTTTGGTTCTAGTAAATCTAAGTTATCAACAATTATTTTAATTGGGTATTTTTTTAAAATATCAATTTGTTCTTTGGTTCTAGCTAGGACGTAAACTTCTTTTGTTTTGGGAATATTTAGTAAAGTTTCTTGGTATTTAATTTTAATAAATTCTTTAGGAATCGTGGTTCTTTTTAAAGATAATTCTTCTAAGACTTCTCTTCTTAAATTATTTAAATCGATGTTACGAATGAATAGATTACCAGAAATATTTATATTTAAAGAACTAACTATGTATGGTGTTGATCCTGTTTTAGTTAAACTTTTTTCAATATTTTCTTTGGTTATTGGTTGGTTAATTGCTTCAAATGGTTCTGCTCCATAAATCGTTATATTATTTATTCCATCACTTACTTCTAATTTTATTTTTTCATTTAGGTTAGCTGTAAAATTCATAGAAATGTTTATTTTCTTAGTTATGTTTGTTTCTAATGGAAGTTTAGGTGATGTAAGATATACTTCATCTTCTTTGGTTAAGTTTAAGAAATTATCTAAATAAATTGTTGTTCCTTTAGTTCCATTACTTATAAGGTTATCTTTTGAATCATAGATAAAATTCAAGGTTATTCCTTTATTGGTATTTTTGAAGCGAATTGAATCGCCTTGTTTTAAATCGATATTTAATTTGATAGTGAGTTTTTTAGGTGTTACTTTGGTAATTTTACCAGCATATAAACCGATATGGTTAGATGATTCATAGTTCATTATATCTTCATTATTAAATAGGAAACCAGGAGTGTAGCCTCTATAAAATATTGATTTTAGTTCATCTAGATCTGATTGGGATACTTGTAATTCTTTACCACTTTCATAGTCATCAATTAGTTTACGATATATTTTAGTTACGATACCAACATAAGCTGGTGATTTCATTCTTCCTTCAATTTTAAATGAATAGATATTGGAATCCATTAGTTTTTTAAAGTTTTCAACACTGCACAAATCTTTAGGACTTAAAAGATATTTGTCAGAACTATTTACTAGTCTATCATCTTCTAATAAGTTATATTTTAATCTACACATTCCGGCACATTCACCGCGGTTAGCACTACGGTTTAAAATACATTTTGAAAAATAACATTGACCAGAATAACTTATACATAAAGATCCGTGAATAAATGCTTCTTTTTCCATGGTAGTATCTAAGTCATTTATAAAATCTAATGGGAGTTCTCTAGCAAAAACAACTCTTTTTACGCCTAGACTTTCAAGAAATTTAATATTTTCTTTAGAATGGTTGTGCATTTGAGTTGATGCATGAATTTCTAAATTAGGAAACATGGTATGAACAACTTCGATTAAGCCAATATCTTGTAAGATTAGAGCATCTACTCCTATTTTATGAAGAGACTCAATATATTCTAGACATGAGGAAAACTCTGATTCGTAAATTAAAGTATTTACAGTTATAAAAATTTTAACACCATAAAGATGACATAAATTTGTTGCTTCTGCTATTTCTTCTAGGGTAAAGTTTTCAGCAAATGCGCGAGCTCCATATTTTTTACCAGCAAGATAAACAGCATCAGCTCCATTATTTATGGCATATATTAAGGATTCTTTGTTTCCGACAGGAACTAACAATTCATGTTTCATTTTGACACTTCTTTCCAATTTAGTAATTAATACTTAATTAAGTATATCATTTATTTGCAAAGAAAAAAATTACAACTTTTAATATAAGTCGTAATTTCCTTTGGATACTGTATCACTGGTTAATTTTAATGTTTTGTATTTTCTTTGATTTGATAATATATCATATTCAATGTCTAAGAATGTATCGGCTACTATGTTGTTCATATCTCTAACACTTTTTTCGTGCTTTTTGATTTCTTCTAAAACTCCTTTAGCAAATTCTTCATCGCCAATTGTTTCGATTCCAAATTGAGCACTTAGCCTTTCCTTTTTTGCTAGATAGTAGCTTAGTTTTGATTCTAAAAGAATTTTCTTTTTATCTTCTTCACTTAAATTTTTATAAGGAATAAAATGCTGAAATCTTGTTAGTAATTCTGATGTAAAATAGCCTTTTTTAACTAATAATGTTTTATCAAAATGTTCTTCTTCATGAGGGGCATTATTTCCAAAGCCAATAGGAGCCGTTTCTTTTTTGAAAGCTTCTTGGAAGGTACCTAAACATATCTTACTTGCCATACCAGTATTATATATTTGAGTTTCTTTCATTTGTCTAGAAATTGGAAATCTTCCCCCTTCTAAGGCTTTTAAGAAGACATTTACAAGTGAGGTCTTGGTATCTAATTTATCTACTCCTATTTTATCAAATTCATCAAATACGAGAATTGCTTTTTCGGCTAACTTCATATTTCCTTTGCATTCACTTATAAGGGCTTCAAATTCATCTTCTAAGGTTGTTCCAACTATTCCTTCTGGAACTA
The DNA here is from genome assembly GCA_947522695.1 of uncultured Bacilli bacterium. GTDB lineage: Bacteria > Bacillota_I > Bacilli_A > RF39 > UBA660 > CAG-533. The sequence continues at coordinate 3,500 of CANNTX010000046.1, forward strand.
AATTACAGGTATTTATGTTTCTAAATGGTACATCAAAGTATTTAGCAGCACAGTTAAATGTGGCAGTTTTTCCGGTTCCGGTTGGGCCAGGAATTAGTATTGATTCAGTTCCAAATAGTGGACTAGATGTATAATTCATATAAAGAATTGTTGCAATCTTTTTTAAAGCTTCATCGTGACCAATTATGTTATCTTTTAAGTAATTATATAATCCTTCAACTGATGTTTCTTTGGTTGATGTTACAATGTTTTCTATATTTGGAAATGTATCTTCTCTAGTATTAACGTCGTTTGAAGTAACTAATTCATTTGTGACTTCATCATCTTTTAATTCAGTGTCTTCTTCATCAAATATTTCTTTCATGTATATGCTGCTTTTAATACCGTCAGCTAGTTCTAAAATTTCGATATTATATTTATCTGAATAAGTAGCAAATTTACATATTTTATCGCGCATAAATTTAAGTTTATCTTTTAAATCATTTATTGTTGTGGTTGTTAATAAATTATTAACTGAATCTTGATTTAAGAAAAGGCATGATTCACCATCTATTATTTGATATAATTCAATCTTTTTAGATGATGTAATTAAACTGCTTAAATCTAAAAAGGCATATTTACCATTTTTATAAACTATTATTGTATCTTGTGCTTCCATTAAAATTAACTCTAGAACTTGTTCATTAGTAAAATCTTCTTCTGGTAATGCGTACATATCTCTCATGTGTTCGATGGTAAATGATGGACCTACTAAATATTTTGTATTTATATTGTTTTTGGTTATGTAATTATAAGCATACTTATTTGTTTTAAAGCTGTCTCCTTCTACATGACCTTTTATTATTTCTTTTGGTAATAAGATATTTGTTTCTTCATCTACTTTGATGTTAACATATTTTATTGCATATTCCATTTTGCATACTCCTTCTAATTGTTATAAATTGTTTTTAGTATAACACTTAGATTTTTAGTTGTAAATTTTTTTAACTTAATTTCTTAAATTTTAGTTCATTTGCTAACGATTATCTAGTTATTAGAAATGAAAAACAGAATCTAAGTTACTACATATTTTTTTAGATATTAATTGTTTTTATTTTAAAAAAAGAATTTGATTAAAATTTACAAATTCTTTATTTTTTCATACGTTTTTTACTTTTGATAAAAATTCTTTTAGTCTATCATCTTTGGGATGACTAAATATTTCTTCTGTTGGGCCTTGTTCAATTATTTTTCCATCTTCCATAAAAATTACTTTAGTTGCAAATTTTTTTATAAAATTCATTTCATGTGATACAACTATCATAGTCATTCCTTGATTGGCTATTTCATTCATTAAATTGGTTACTTCACCTATCATTTCAGGATCTAGAGCTGATGTAGGTTCATCAAATAACATCAAATCCGGATGCATAATAAGAGCTCTTATAATTGCTATTCTTTGTTGTTGTCCTCCTGAAAGTTCATAAGGATAATAGTCTTTTTTATCATATAAATCTATTTTCTTTAATAAACTTGTAGCCTCTTTTACTGCTTCATCATGTGACAATATTTTTAATTTTACAGGGGCTAAAATTATATTTTCAAGTACAGTCATATTACTAAATAGGTTAAATTGTTGAAATAACATTCCTATTTTTCTTCTAACTAAAGTTAAATTTTCTTTAAAATCTAAATTTTTTCCTTCAAAGTTAATTATACCACTTGTTGGGATTTCAAGTAAATTTATGGTTCTCAAAAGTGTCGATTTACCACATCCGCTTGGACCTATTATACCAACAATATCGCCTTTGTTTACTTCTAAATCTATACCTTTTAATACTTTTTTAGGACCAAAATTTTTCTTTAAAGACTTAATTTTTAACATTTTTTAACCTCTTTTCAATTAAATTTACTATTTTACTTAAGCCATATGTAATAATTAAATATATGGTCGCAATTAAAATTAATGGAAAGAAATAATCATATGTTCGAGATGCAATTATATCACTTGCTTTGGTAAGTTCAACTATACCTATATAAGCACCTACTGAAGTTTCTTTTACAAGTGTTATAAATTCATTTCCGAGTGCAGGAATAATATTCTTTATTGCTTGAGGTAAAACAATATACCTTATTACCTTTTTATAATCTAATCCTAGTGCATAGCCTGCTTCTATTTGACCTCTATTAACAGAGTTTAATCCAGCTCTTATAATTTCTGCTACATAGGCTGCACTATTTATACCAAACGCTAGTATTCCAACTAAAACAATATTAATAGACACTGATTTAAATATTACATAATATATAATCATGAGTTGTAATATACTAGGTGTTCCTCTTATAATTGTTATATATATTCTTGCTATTACATTTAATAATTTAAGTTTATTGGTGTTATCATGATAATTTCTAATAATAGCTAGTAATGTTCCTAAAAAAACTCCTAATATAACGGCTCCTAGCGCTATTATTAATGTATTTAATAAGCCCTTTAATATATATTTATATCTTCCATCTAATATAATACTATTATATATTCTATCAAGAATTGTATTTTTATTTACTTTTTGGTCTATACCCATATGATTTAAAATAATATTATCTATCTCGCCATTATTTTTCATTTTCTCAATTACAGTATTGCATGCATTTAATAATTCTTTATTATCTTTAGATATAACCATTCCATAATTATCTACTACAAGAGGATTTGGAAGTATAATCATGTCTTTTGTAATTAATTTTTTGGCTGGTAACTCATCCATTACGACTGCATCAACTTTATTATCTTTTAAATCTTGTATTGCTGCTAAAAATTTTTTTTCACGAATTAACGTAATATTTGGATACTTTTCTGTTAGATAAGAATCAGCGATTGTCCCTAATTGAACTGCAACCTTGCCTTGTAAATTATTTGCATCTGTTATTAAACTATCTTTTTTAACTATAATTACTTGTTTGCTTGATGCATAATTAACAGTAAAATCTACTTCCATTGCTCTTTCTTCTGTATAAGATATTCCGGCTGCTCCTATATCACTCTTTTTGGTTTTTACTTCATTTATTATTGAATCAAAAGCAACATCTTTAATTACTAATTCTTTATCAAGATAATCAGCAATCTTACGGGCTATATCTATATCTACACCTACAATTTTACCATTAGAATAATATTCATATGGAGCAAAGCCTGCCTCTGTTACTAATACTAGCTCTCCCTTTTTATCTTTTCTACATCCTGTTAATATAATACATATAGTAAATATTAACAATATAATTCGAAACTGTTTCTTTTTCGTACTACGTCGAGTAAACATTTCTCGACAACACCTCTCTTTCTATTTCAGTTAATTACTTTTCTTGTTGTCCTTAACTTAATCAATTTCAAAATTTAGACGATAGTCTCTATAAATAATCTTTTATATTTCAATGCTTATTATTCTTTAACTTATTTTAAATACACTTTTACATAAATAACTTTTTATGGTTATTATTTTTATAAAATTCCTATTCTATAAAAAGAGTTCTTTTTGAACTCTTTTGTATTTTTATAAAACTAACATTGCAATTGTTAATATTACTATATTTGCAAGCATTATACAAGC
>CANNTX010000047.1 GCA_947522695.1 uncultured Bacilli bacterium
CCTTCCTTGGTTCTATATATTTCTATATTACCATAGAAAGGATTTTCACTTTACACAAATTTATTTACAGACTCAACTGTTTTTTTAACATCCGGCTTTTAGTGTTCTTTGAATTGTTTTACTTGATTTTCCATTGTATATTGCTTTATGTGTTAATATGTAACTTGTAGTACAATCCATTGATGTAACATTACATTCTTCTCCAGTCAATTCTTCAAGACATGTTGTTGTATATGATGCTTTATCTGTTATGTCATTATTATTTGAATGAACTTTTAATGGTTTATTGTTTTTAATGAAATTATAATATTCAGCAACGGTCATACTTGATGCTCCATTAAGTTCAACTGAAATATTTTCGTCTGGATTGTCATTTATAGCATTTACAGTAACTGTTGCTGGATCTGATGCATTACTTTTAAAGATTGAATATGCTGATTTTACCATAAATGTTGTATTATTAGTAATTGTACCAGTATATGTATATGTTGTTCCAGTAGAGAAGGCTACATAATTATAACCACTACCATTATTTACATATATGTCATAACCAAAGTTACCAATATTTGCTGCATTATATTCTTTACGTTTACCTAAATATTTTTCAGCCCATACCCCATAATTTTCTTTAAAGTAATTATCTAGGAATGTATCACTTACTGCATCAGGAGTATTAATGCCATTCCAAGTTAATGTTACGATGTTAGTTCCAGAAACATAATCGGCTTTAATATTCGTTGGAGCAGATAATTTACTAAATCTTGTTGATTCTGTATCAGGAACTGTTCCTTCTTTGAAATATTCAACACTCTTTAGATTGTCAGGTGTATATTCACTTGCTAATTGAATTGGATTTGTTTCTAATTCAATTGTTGCAGTAACGACTGATGCTGGTTTAGTAAATATTTTATTAGTACTATTAATTTTAGATGTTAATTCTCTTACAATAGCTTTTTTGACGGTGTTTGCTGCTGATGATGTAAGACATGTGTTTCCTTTATTTTCATCATATCCAACCCATACTGCGTATGAATATTCTGGAGTATATGTTACTTGCCATGAGTCACCGATAATATCTCCTTTAACTGTACATCCTTTTTTGGTAGCTGCTGGAATTGTTGATGTACCTGTTTTACTTGCTACTTCAGTGCCACTTTTTGATCCTGCTGATACTTCGCCACTTTTAACTGCATAAGTTAATATTGCGTTGATCATATAAGCTGTTGAATCACTCATAACTGTTCTTTTTTCGGGTGTTACAGTATAAATTTCACCAGTATCTAAAAATTCAATTTCGGTAAATGAATATGGTTCAATATAAACACCACCTCTTGCAAATGTGGCATAAGCTGCTGACATTTGTAATGGGTTAACTCCGTTAAATCCACCGATACTATGGGCTTCGTTAATATATCCGTTTTCGTATTCTGGTGTAATTCCTAAACCAGTTACGAATGTTTTGAGTTGATTTTGAGATAATTGTTGAAATGCATATAAGGCAGGAATATTTCTTGAAGATGCTAGAGCAGTTTTAATAGTCATTATACCTTTATATCTATTATCCCAGTTTTTAATATATCCGCCATTACTATAAGTATATTCATCATCAACAACCATTTGACCAGTACTCCAATTTAAATATTCGATTGCTGGACCGTAGTCAAAAATTGGTTTAGCAGATGATCCTGGATGACGTTTAATCATTGTAGCATAGTTATAATTTCTTTCATCATTTTTACGATTGGCACCAACAGCGACAATTGCTCCTGTGTTAACATCAGTAACAGCAACACCAGCTCTAATATATTCGTTAGGCCATTTTAAATTTTTATTTGTTCCAGCATATAAATCATTTAAGACGTCTTGTTTTGATTGAATCATAGTTGATTTAATTTTCATTGGAACAATATATGGGTTTTTACCAGTTCTTTTAATTACTTCTTCAACAACAGTATTAATAAATCCAATATTCTTGTTATTAGATCTGCTACCGTTATAAATCATATCTTTAACTTTAATTGATTTTGCAATTTCACATTCTTCGTCATTAATGTAACCATGACGTTTCATTAAATTTAATACTTGATTTCTTCTGGCTTCAGCCTTTTCAGGATAATTTATTGGGTTATAAGCAGATGGGGCTTGGAATAATCCAACAAGTAGAGCAGCTTCAGCTAAATTAACTTCACTAATTGATTTATTAAAGTAAGTTTGGGCAGCTTGTTCAATACCAAAAGCACTACTTCCTAAATTAGGAATATTTACATAAAATTCAATTAATTGTTCTTTTGTATAAGTTTTTTCTAATTTAAATACAGACATATACATATCGGTAAATTTACGAACTAATCCTTTAATACCACTTGATTCATAACCACTATATCTTTGTTTAGCAATTTGCATTGTTAAAGTAGAAGCACCACCGGCACCACTTTGACCTAAAACTTGACCAATAGATGCTTTTATAAATCTTGCTAAGTCAACACCGTGATGTTGAAAGAATCTTGAATCTTCAGTAGCTACTAGAGCATCAACGAATACCTCAGGTAAATCATCATAAGTAACTCTTTGTCTATTTTCAGTACCAAGTCTGGCAATTTCATTATTTTCAGAATCATAGACTATGGATGCTTCTTTAGTATATAAGTTATTGACATCGAAATCAGGAGCAGATATTACAATATATATCGCAAACGCGAATCCGAGAATAAATACCGATACAAGTATAAGCATGATAATTATTAGGATCTTTTCTCCTAAATTACCTTTCTTAAATCTTCTTTTAAAAGCACTTAAATTACCTTTATCATTAGATTTAATATTTGTTTTTTTAGTTCTTTTCTTTATTTTAATCTTTTTCATTTTTTTATTTCTCCTTTAAAATAAACATTATCAATAGTGTCAATATAATTTAATATGGGATTATAACTATATTCAATTTGATAACCTTTTTCTTCTATATAAGAGTAGGGAATACTTTTTTTATTATTATTTTCAATAAAATTAATAATATCTTCTCCTTTAAGTAAAAATACTTTATTTTGAATATCTATAAGTAAGAATGTAATACCTTCATGTTTAATTATCGTCTTCATATGTTTTAATTGATGAGGATGAATATTAGATAAAGGAAAAGAATTTATATTAAGAGTTTTTTTTGCATCAAAATCAATATATTTTCCTTTGTATAAACCAACATAATCTAAAGTGGATTTTTGATTTAAGTATCCTTCAACTTTAGGTATATCATTAGTATATGTTACTTTCTTTATTTTAACAGGGGTAGGTTTCTTATAAATTACAGCGATGTCTTCACTTAAATAATAGTCATTTGCTTCATTAATAAGAGTTTCTAAATCCATTCCTCTGTTGGCAAAAGATATATTCTTTTTAACTTTCTTTTTAATATTATTTGGATATAACAATACGTATCACCCATTAATAATTATACTTTAGGTTTAAGATTTTTTCCACATGTTTGCAATTTTTTAACATCTTTATTATAATTAAAGTGTAAACTAAGAGTTTATTTGATTGAATTGAGGAAAATTATATGAAAATTGAAACAAGTAATTTAGAAGTTATTGCTATAAGAACAAGTCAGTACCCAACTGATAATAAACCTGAATTTTTATTGGTAGGAAGATCTAACGTTGGTAAGAGTAGTTTTATTAATACGATGATTGGTAGAAAAAACTATGCTAAAACTAGTGCAACTCCTGGTAAAACTCAAACTTTAAATTTTTATTTATGTAATAATTCATTTTATTTAGTTGATGTTCCGGGATATGGTTATGCAAGTGTAAGTAAAGCAACTCAAAAGAAGTTTGGTTTAATGATTGAAGAATATTTAAAAACTAGAAGTAATTTAAAGAATGTTTTTATGATAATTGATGGAAGAAATAAACCAACAGAAAATGATGTATTAATGTACAATTATTTAAAATATTATAATATACCGGTTACTATTATTGCTAATAAATATGATAAAATAAGTGTTAATAATAGAGAAAAAACTTTAAAAAATATTACTAATATATTAAAACTTAATGAAGATGATAAGATAATTTATTTTTCTTCAGTAAATAAAAAGGGAAGAGATGAAGTAGGCAAGGTAATTGCTGAATATTTAAAATAATATGGACTTAAATAAGGATTTAAAATATATAAAGAAAAAATATGGTGAAAAAATGATGCATTATTGTAGGGAATGTTTTCCTACAATTTTAAATGTGCCAGGTAAATTAGTTGAAATATTAAATACCCATTTTTATTATGTTAGAGATAGTTTATATATAGACATTGTAAATAATCATAAGGAAGAAGAATTTAATGACTATATTTATAGTAGGGCAGGACTAAAAAATGAATATGATATAAAGGATGTAAGCAAGACACCTAAAGAATTATTAAATGATGTTGGTTATGACTTTTATGAATGTAAGACTGTAGAAGATATTATGGATTTTAAAAAATATTACGCTTCAGGGGAAGATTTATGTACTTTTTGGAGTCCTGATTCGAGATTAAAAAGAATGTTTATATTTTTTGCGGTTAAGAAAAATGCTTTAGATATTAAAAGAGAAAATTTTGTAATTCCTGATAGAGAAGATGATTATGGAACAAGTGTAATTTCAATTCAGTTTTCTAGGGATAAATATAATCATCTATCAATTAAAAATCGTTATAATGAATCAGTTAATAATCCAGATTCAACTTTTAATAATAATTTAGATAATATTGTACCGGGACTAACAATGAGTTTTTATAAAGCTTATGGAATTAAAGAAGTATATTTTGAAAATTCAGAATTTCAAATGGAAAACTACGTAAGTGTAAATGAAGAATATTTTAAATTTAACTATAAATTAAATGATATATATTATTGTACAAATAATGTTATAGTAGATAATGGTAATGTGATTAGATATGATCCTGAAAAATATATAATAATGGATTATTTTATAATTGATTTAGTTAATAAAAAGGTAGATGTTTATGATAGCAAACTAAGAGATAGTTTTAGTGAAGTAATTGGCAAAATTAAAAATATTGAAATTGTTAGGGGAGAAAAAGATAAGAAGGTATATATTACAAATGAGGAAGATAATATTTTTGAACTTACTTTGTCTTTTGATAATAAATTGATTGGAATAAAAAATAATAGAATAGATAAATTACCTAATCGTTTCTTGATTTCAGGAGAATATCTTAAAAATATGGAATTTAGTAATGTTAGAGAGATTGGTAATGATGTGTTATATGCTAATATGGATTTAGAATATTTTAATTTAAGTAAGGCAGAAGTTATTGGCAATTATTTCTTAGCTAATAATATTAAATTAATGGATGTTGATTTAAATAAAACTATAATGATTGGCGATGACTTTTTAAAGAGAAATATTATAGTTCAAAGTATAAATTTTGATTCACTACAAAGAGTAGGAAATAGTTTTATGTTTTCTAATAGAGGGTTAAGTTCAATTGTAATACCTAATTTAAGTTATACTGGTAAATGTTTCTTTAAATCAAATGATAAGGTCTTATTTGCTTCTTTTCCTTCTCTTCAAGAAACTGGTGATTTCTTTATGAATGATGCAAAGAACTTAAGAATGTTTGAAGCAGATAATTTGAGAGTTACTGGTGACATGTTTATGATGGCTAATAAAGAACTTGATTATATATCACTACCAAATTTAATTAAAACTGGTAAATTATTTTTAGCTGCTAATCAGATTATAATGAGTGTTAATTTACCAAATCTTTCTTATTTACCGAAATATTTTTTACGTAATGCGGGAGAACTGGAAAGTATAACATTAGCAGATAATTGTAGTTGGGATGATATTTATAATAAAAAGTTATTAGAATTAATGTATGAGAAGAGGGGAAAAACTTTATGATAAAATTGTTAATTAATAAAATAGATGGTTATAATTATTATTTAAATGATGTTAATTCAAATGATAGTTATATTATTAATATAGAATTTTATGGTGTTTTACCTGTTATTAATGACTATTTATATTTGAATTATCCATTAACTAAAGAAAAAATACTTAATATTGGTCCATTAACAAGCGAATGTGGAAATGAAGTATTAAGTGAAGATGATGATGATTTTGTTAAACTTGAACATGATGGTAAAATTATTTATTTAAAGAGAATATATGGTTAAAACTGTTAAAATTAGCAGTTTTTTCTTTTTTAATGATTTTAATACTTGATTTATGTTAAAAAATATTATAGAATTAACTTGTTCATTTGAGATATGTCCCCGTAGCTCAGCTGGATAGAGCATACGCCTTCTAAGCGTACGGTCGCGCGTTCGAATCGCGCCGGAGACACCATATATTGATATTAAGCTCTTGATTAAGAGCTTTTTTCGTGTGATAAGGTTTTGTGTTAGTTAACTCAGAAAATAAAATTGAAAAATAAAGATAATTATGCTACAATGAATATGTAAGGAAAGCTTACATAAAATAAAAAGAGGAACATTCGATGTTGCAAGTGAATGTCGCCTCTAGTTTAATGGAATTGACACTCTATCAATGCTGAACTGAACCCCAAAAGTTGGACAGTTTATAAATAGTTTTTAACTAGAGGATTGTAATCTGTAATTAACAGGTGAC
>CANNTX010000048.1 GCA_947522695.1 uncultured Bacilli bacterium
CCATAATTATCTTTTTCATTTAACATTTTTATTTTTTTCTTTTTTAGATTTAATTCAAATTCATTTTTATTTTTAAGATCTAAAAAATATAGTTTATTTTTATATGTTCCAAGATATAAGATATTATAAGAAATTTCATAATTAAAATCTAAGGTTGATAAGTTGTTTTTATTAGTATCATATATATAGAATTTTTTAAAATAATAAGAAGAATCATAATCAGGAATTACTAAATAAATATCATTTTGATATGTTTCAATATTGTTATATTTTTCATTAGATAATATCTTAATTATTTCGTTGTTATCTGATAATTTAACGTAGCCATTATAATTCCAAATTAAATATGTCATATCATTATTATAGATTGTAAAGTTTTCATATTCAGTTTCTTTAATTGGTTTTATAATTTTTTCATAGTTTTCACTATATAATTTTTCATTAATTAAACGATAATCTTTTAAACCATTTTTATCACTACAAACATTTTGATTTTGATCTAGAATGGTTAGATTTAAACAAGTATCGTTTTCATCTGATATGATTTTAATATCTTTTATAAGTTTACGTTGTTTATGATATTTTGAGTTAATAATAATTGGATATTCAATATTTTCGTAAGTTAAAGTGAATTTGTATTGTTTATCATGTTTATTATATATTTCGTTTACTTTAACTTTGTTGATTATATAATCTGTTTCGTAGTTTTTTGGAACATATAAAATAATTAAATATATTATTAATATTATAAATATTAAAATTATAAATCTTATTTGTTTTTTCATACTTCTCCATTTTAGAAAAAAAGAATTCTTAATTGAACTCTTTATTTTCTTCTTTTTTGTAATATTTTGCTTTAGCTTCCATCATATATGAGGTAATTTCTTTTTGAATTTCTGGTAACGCTTGTTTTGATAGATTAGAAAAATAAATAGTTTCTTTCATTGTATCAATTGTTATCATTCCCCAAATAATTCCTGCATGAACTTGCATATCATTATATAAGTCTGGTGTAATTGAGTTTAAGTCATATCCAAATAAGATATAATCTTGGGCAATTATTAACCTTTTATTGGTGATAGCAAGTACAGCTGTATCAAAGATACTTCCATGTGATGTGTTATTTTGGGCAGCAAAAGCATAATTTACTACTTCATCAGGATATAAATTTTGGTCAACTAGCTTTGAATGTTTTTTAATTCTCCAACATATTGTGCCAGGGTATTTATTTTTAAATTTTTTTACAATTTCATAAGTAGATGCCATAATCTATTCTCCTTTACTTCATCATTCCAACTGATTTTAACTTAGTTTCTAGTTTTTCTTTGTTAACATATCCAGAAATACATCCTACTACTTTACCATTCTTTAAATATAGTGTTAAAGGTGTTCCAAAACCTGATGATAAAGGAGTTTCTTCTTTTGATGATGTACATTCTGCTGGAATGTTGATACCTGAATTTAATATTTTACTATATTCATCACTATTAAAGCTGTCTGAATCATAGTAGTAAATATCTAAATTATTTTCAGCAGCAACTTCGTTATATATTGGTTTAAAGATATTACAATAATAACATGAGTTACGTCCAAAAACATGCATAGTTACTTTTTTGCTCTTATAAATATTCATGAATTCTTTATATGTTGAAACTGTTTTATAAGCAACTTCATCATCTGGAATTACATTGTTAATATATTTGTTTAATTGAGCATCTAAGTTAACATTTTCTGTTTCTTTATCTACTACTTTAACTGTATTACCGTCTTGTGTTATAACAAAAACTGATTTACTATTAAATTTTTCATTTGAACTAGTTAATTTTTGTTTTTCTTCTGTACTTAATTTAGGTGTATTTACAGCACTAACTTCAATTGAATATTTACTTTTTAAATTAAGTAATTCTTCTTTGATTTTAGCATAATCTTCTGAACTAGTATCACCAAAATATGTAAGTGTTACTTTTTCTTTTGACACATTAGATGTGTATTTATCATATGAAATTACTGAAATCTTTTTGTTATTTACATAATTAATAATAATTGGTAATAGTAAAATAATAATAAGAACTACAGGTAATAACAATTTTTTAACTTTTTCCATTTTCTATTCCTCCCTAATTTTTATTTTACTTGTTTTTTTGCTAATAATCAATTATTTATGGGAATTTTTTGTATATTTGTTGTGATAGTCATTTATTCTAATGGCTTGTTCTTCGGCTGTTTCGTTTAAATTATAGTTTGGTGGATAAAAAGCTAAATTACCATTTAGTATATTAATTATAGGTTCTATGTGATGTGGTTGTAATCCGAGATATAAATCTGGTAAAACTTGATGTTTTTGCAACTCGCTATCTTCAATTAATTCATCATCTAGGATGACATAGTCTTCAATTTTGTGACTCTCTATATAATCTTTAATTTCTAATATTTTTGAGTTATTTTTAAAAGGTGTAACATCAGATATTTCAATACCTAGTTCTTTTAGTGGAATAACATAATTTTTGTAAAATATTGATTTGTAGTAATCAATTCCACGTTGTTGAAATGAGTATTTGTTAGAGGTTGTTGCTATAACTTTAGCATTAGTTAAGTCTATTATTTGCTTTAATATCTTGGCATTTTCTAGTGATACACCTTCCATTTGGTACCAATTGTTAATTACACCATCAAAATCTAAGAATATATATTTCATAGTTTGCTCCTTTGAGGGTTATTTTATAATATTAAATCAAATTTGAAAAGTATTTATTATGATTTTATCGGTAGTAAATTTTGATTTAAATATTAAATGTTGTATTTAGTTATTCCAGTACACTGGAATAACTTTTTAATTTTCTGATTGATTTTTAATTTTTCTGTGTAATTCATCTAATAGCGATAATTTTTTAATATTTAAATTGTTGTTTATTCCGGTACCTAGTTCAATTTCTGGTTTAACCGTTGAACCGTGGTAATCGCTTCCTCCGCTAACTAATAAATTATATTTTTGAGCGATTTCCATATATTGTTTGATTTCAAGCGGTGTATGGCTAGAGTGAAAAACTTCAATGCCTTTTAAGCCACAATTTATCATATTTTTTAATAATATTAAAAAGTCTTTTTCGGTTAATTCAAGGGATTTTGGATGGGCTAGTACAGGAATACCACCGATTTTAGTAATTAAATCAATACATTCTTCATAACTTATTCCTTTGCTAAAACTTCTTGTCTTGTTATGAGCTTCTATTAAATATTTACTAAATGCTTCTTGGACTGAAGAAACATAGCCTTTATTTATTAATATTTTTGCTATATCTGGGCGTCCTAAATTATGTTCAAACTGAAATAAAGATTTTATTTCTTCATAAGTGAATCTAATATTATAATCCTTTTTTAATACTTCTATAATTGATAAAACTGAATTCAAACTATTATCTTTAAGTTCTAATAATTTTTTATTTAGGTTTATATCTTCTAAATCAATTCCATAACCAAGAATATGCATTCTTCCTTTTGGAACTTTAACTGATAATTCTATTCCATTAATTATTTCGATTCCTGTTTTAACAATTAAATCATCATTTCTATTTACTTTTTTAATTCCTTCTATGGTGTCATGATCAGTTATTGCTAAGGTGCTTATTCCTTTTTCTAGTGCTAGAGATATTAATTCGTGAGGTTTTAGTTCTCCATCTGAATAGCATGTATGAGTATGCATATCAATTTTTTTATCTTTAGATAAGTAGGGATTTATTATTGTATCATTTATATATTTATCTAATGTTTTTATAATTAGTTCTTCTTTATCTTCATACATATGATATGTGTAATCGTTACCTTCCATTTTACTTTTCTCCTTCTGCTTGTATTATATAATTTTTGTTATTATAATAAAAATATATATTTGTTATTGCTTTGATAACTGGAGGTTATTATGAATATTGATTTTGAATTATATAGAATATTTTATGAAGTAGCTAATTATGGAAATATTACTAAAGCTAGTATGCATTTAAATATTTCGCAACCGGCTATAAGTAAATCAATTAAAAATTTAGAAAATCAATTAGGTGGTTCTTTATTTATAAGGACTAAAAAAGGCGTTGTTTTAACAGAGGAAGGAAAAGAACTCTATTATTATATTAAGCAGGCTATAGAATTTATTAATAATGGGGAAAATAAATTTACTGATTTGATTAATTTAAAAACTGGATGTATTAAAATTGGGACAAGTACTACTATAGCAAAGGAATTTTTACTACCTTATTTAGAAATATTTCATGAAAAATATCCTAGTATTGATATTAAAATTATTACTGGTGTTTCTAATGAATTACTTTCAAAATTAAAATATGGGCTTATTGATATATTATTTTTAAATTTAAATAATGATAGTTATGAAAGCGATTTAGATATAACTAAATGTAAAGTGGTTAATGATTGTTTTGTTGTTGGAGATAAATACAAAGATTTAAAAAATAGAGTTATTTCATTAAATGAGATAAATAATTATCCTTTAATTTTGCAAGCTAGAGGTTCAAATACAAGAAAGTTTTTAGATGATTTTACGAAAGAAAATAATGTTTTGTTAAAGCCAAGTATTGAACTTACAAGTTATTCTTTAGTTGTTGATTTGGCTAGAATTGGATTTGGTATTGGTTATGTTACTAAAGAATATGTAAAAAATTTATTAGATAAGGAATTATTATATGAAATTAAAACTGATGTAAAGATTCCTTCTAGATATATTGGATATGTTTTATCTAAAAATCATATACCTAGTTTTAGTACGAAAAAATTAATTGAAATAATAAATGATAATAAAAATTTGGACATAAAAAAATGAACTATTTAAGTTCAGTGTAAATAATATTTGTTTTATTCAATGTAAATGTTTACATTGTTTCTAGATAGTAACAATTTATATGAAATATTTTAAAAATTAAAATTTTCATTTTTTACCAATAAAGTTAAGATATGATTTAATTAAATCAGCATCCATTAAATTTTCAGGAACTTCTTCTGGATAAAAGAATTGTAATCTTTTAGTTTCGGAATCTCCCTTTAAATCTTTAGCATCTTGTATATTTACATCTGCAACGTATAACGATGTGTTATTATATACAATATCACCATTTGGATAACTGTTTTTTCTATTTTCGCCTGATAGGGTGTCAATTAATTCAATATCATTTGGATTTAGAATTATACCTGTTTCTTCATAAGCTTCTCTAACAGCGGTAGTTCTTAAATCTTCCCCTAAATCTTGGCAACCTCCTGGCAATCCCCATTTATTCCTATCTGTTCTTTCTTGTAATAAAATTTGTCCTTCTTCATTTCTAATAATAATAGCAGCTCCTGTTTGAATAAAAGGTATATGACTAATTCTATCATCTAGTGCCATTCTAAATAAAACTGGATATCCACCATAATTAGCACTTAATTCTAATAGTTGTTTTTCATCTAAACTCATAATTAATTTTACAAATTCTTCGTGAGTATATTCTCTCATTTTTTTATATTCCACGTAAATCACTTCCTATACATATAATAAACTAAAAAAATATATTTATCTAGTTCATTATATCCAAAAGTCATAATGCTTTTAAAGTAAACAAAAGACATTTTATTGGAATTTTGATACAAAAAAATCAATCGATTTGATTGATTCATATATTTAAATTCGAATAATTCGAACTGATTTCTTTATGGTGGAGTCGAAGGGAGTTGAACCCTTGTCCAAGATACTTTCATATTATAATCTACAAGTTTAGATGATTTGTTGTTTCATTAATGGTAAAAAACCATCAAAATATCATTAACTAAGCTTATAGGATTCGTTTAATAAACTAAGCAATTTATTAAATATAATCTACTATTATGAACCAGCGTTAAAACTCTGTAGATTTAGTTCTAGGCCAGTGCTTGCGAGCCTT
>CANNTX010000049.1 GCA_947522695.1 uncultured Bacilli bacterium
GTTAATACATGTAAATTATCCATTTGTAAAGTAACATAATAAGTTAAAACATATCCAAATATTCCAAAAAACATTAAGATATAAAATAAAACTTTAAATACCTTTTTAAACCTTTTAAATAACTGCCATATAATAATAAATATTGGATAGATATATATAAATAAAAATATACTAACCTGAAAATCATCAGGAACATAATAATAAATATAATGAATAATAGCAATAATCATTGAACTTAAGCATAACACTCTACTAACTTTATTATTCATTTTATTTTTAAAAATATATAAAACTATAACGATAATTAAATAAACAAAAAGTAATAATAAACTAATATTAAACAAATGATTTATTAACCTATACATATTTTCCTCACCTACAATATCTATATAGAAAAAAAGAACTTATAAAGTTCAAATAATTAAAATTATGGTGCTGATTAACAGAATTGAACTGTTCGCTGAAGCTTACCATGCTTCTGTATTGCCACTATACTAAATCAGCAATTCCAAATATATTATAGAAAATATTTTAATTATCTACAACATATTTAATTCTATTTTTTTATTTTATGGTTTTGAGCATAGTTAGAAAGACTTCTAAAGTTATCATCATAAGGATAACTATTTAAAGAATTTTGCATCCATATTTGTGACCAAGATATACCTTGACTATGCAATTTTGCTACTCTTTGAGGATTTCTAAAATGTTTTCCTTCTAAATCACTTAAGTCTACACATCCTTCTTCATCGTATAACTTGCATTGTAAATCGCCTTCTAATTTATCACACATATAAGCAAACATAGATTCTTTTGTTAAATGTGAATCAAATTCTAAAAATAATTTTTCGATTATTTCACCATCTAATATATCTTTTAATATAATATGTACTGCTTCATGCTCTTTTCTTTCCTTTTCTCTTTTAGAAATATCATTTTCATCATAATCACCAATAACTGTTTCACCTAATTCATGGATTGCAAGCATAAAAATAACTTTCATTATATCTATATCATACCCGTATTCACTTTTCATAGCGATAGCTAACATTTGAACACCATAAATATGTTCAGCAACACTTTCTAGTCTTTCTCTTTTAACACCACATTTTTTCCAACCAGTTCTAATAATATTTTTTAATTTATTACATAAGATATAATATTTTAAAACTTTTTCTTCTTTTAAATTATTATTTTTAGAATTAATATCACCAATTATTTTAGTAAAATCCTCTTGTAAACTTTTAGTCGGCTCATATAGTGCAAAGTAATTATAATCGCAAACATCATCAAATTCATCACTTGAACAGATACATATAGGAGTTTCTTTACTTACTTTATTTCTAAAAGTATTAATTATATAGCTACCGTATGGTGATAAATCAAATGTATCACTACGAAGTGGCATATAATTATCTGTAATTAATAAATCATATTTTTTATCACTATTTTTTAATGTTCTAAAATACGCTAAAGCATCCATACAATTATTTAATCTAAATATATTTAAATCTTTAACTACTGCTTTTAAATCTCTAACTATATTTTTATATTTATAATCATCATCTTCAACCATTAAAATATTCATAATAAGTACCTCCTATTGTAAATAAATTTGCGGTTCCAAATTGGAACCACAATTTATTTTCTTAATTTATGAGTTATTGCATAGTTAGAAATACTTCTAAAGTTATCATCATATGGATAAATCTGTTGTCCAAACTTTAACCACATTTCTGACCAAGATGCACCTGATGCAAGTAAATCATAAACTATTTTATTATTTAAAGTGTTATTTCCATCTTGCTCATTTAGATCTACACATCCCTCTTCATCATACAATTTACATTGTAAATCACATTCTAATTTATCACACATGTAAGCAAACATCGCTTCTTTTGTTGAATGTGAATCAAATTCTAGAAATAAATTTTCAATTTCTTTTCCATCAAGTATTCCATCTAATATTTTAGAAACGGCTTCATGCTCTATTCTTTCTTTATCTTCTTTAGATATATCAAACTGAGTTAAATCACCTATAACTGTTTCGCCTAATTCATGAACAGCTAACATTAAAATAACTTTCATTATATCAACATCATATTCATATTCACTTTTCATAGCAATTGCTAACATTTGAACGCCATAAACATGTTCAGCAACACTTTCTAGTCTTTCCCTTTTAACATTCCATGTTTTCCAACCAGTTCTAATAACATCTTTTAATTTATTACATAAAACATAGTAATTTAAAACTCTTTCTTCTTTATTCATTTGCATTAAATATTCACCTTCCAAATCTTATGTATTATATTACTATAAATAGTAAAGTTATTCAATTTATTTATTAATTGTTTTTTAATTTCAATTTTTTTGCTAAATTCGGATAATTACACTTTAGCTTATCATTTTTACAAATTTCCATTTCAATTCGCTTAGAAATTTGATCATTATGCAAATCAACTTGTTCCAACTCATAATCAAGTTCTATTTCACTAGATGTTGCAAGAATTCCTATTCCATATTCATAATCAACTAAAGATATTATATTTTTTGGTAATTTTAAAAATGGAAGATGCTCCTTTAAATTTTTTTCATTTTGTTTCGAAAAAGTACATAATTTTCCATTTACTAAATAGACTGCATTATTGGATAAATTAATTCCAAATTCTTTTGTCATTTCAGAGTTAATTTCATATATTTTAAGTAAATCATTTATATTATTTTTACCTTCATATAATAATTCATAGTTTTTATTAAAAATTATTGTAAACTTTTCAGTAACAGTAACAAAAAAATCTGAAAAAACTTTTACAGTATAAATTCCATTATCAACATAAACATATTTTGTTAAATCATCATTAAAAACATATAATTTATTACGTAAATTTTCATCACAATCATTAATTTTTAAATATTTATATTCAATTTTATCATCTAAATCATAATATCCCAAATATATTTTTTCACTTTCATCATAAATCTCAATTTTATTATTATCATATATACAAAATATATTTTCTTTTAAATAACCATTTGACGAATCAAAAATAGCTCTATGATTAATCAAAAAAACATCATTATATTGTTCTATACCTTTGCAATAATTTTTTTGTTCTAACTTATATCGATATTTATTTAGAACATATTCTTCAACATCTTTATCATAATAATTATCACCGGAAATATATTTTCCACTTAAAGAATCATATAAAGATATATACGTTTTTTGTATATATAACTTATGATTTACTCTATCCCTATTTACAAAAGGAGGTGATTCAAAATTCGATTTTTCTTTTAATACCAAAACATTTTTTATTATTTCATAATCAGTAAAATTACATTTAATAAATATATTTTTATTTTTATCATAAAAACCTATTATATTTGATGGCTTTTCATAACTATATAAAATAAACACATTTGGCATTACCTCTTTATAAATAGGCATTATTTCCCTATTATTATCTATAATTACTGTTTCTATTTTCATATTTTGACTAACCCTAGGATTATAAATAATGGATGAATCTCCATTTAATTTTATCATATTATCTTTTATTTCAATACTATCATAATTTAAATAAATAAAATCATTGGTTAATGAATTATATATTCCGTAAACTTCTTTATTATTTTTATTACCTTTTAATAAGTAGACTCCTTCTAAAATCTCGCTAATTTCATCAATCGGTAATAATTTTCTACTTTCATACATGCATGGAATAATAACTTTATTAGTTATCAAATCTTTTATTCCATACCCTTTGTCTAAATTTCTTATTAATTCTAATTTTTTCATATTATTTTCCTTGTTAAAAAGTATTATAAAATTTAAATATTTAATTGTCAACATAATCAATTTTATCAATTATAATTGTATAATTTGTTCATTATTATATTCCTTTAAAAACCATATGTGCAGTTTTCTCATTCAAAAATCCCTATGAAATATCATAGAGATTTGACGACTTATGGCTTCAAAAGTATCATAAGTACCAATTATCATAAATTATGATCATCAATAGTTTAAACGTAATAAATTCATTTATCTATTATTTTATCAATTCTTTTAATTAACTCATTAATAAATAATGGTTCATTCATTTTATATATGTAGCTATATTTTTTACCTATATCTTTTAAAGACATTCCACTTACATATACTTCTTTTTTATCTAAAATTATATATCTATCGTGAAAAGAATTATTATTAATAAATTTTATATTTGTATATTGCTTACAATACTTATTTATTAACACATTATCTATATTCTTAGATATAATAATTATATTTTTATTAATATGTTTTAAAGTATCTAATAATTCTTTATTTGCAAAATTATCAATAATTATTATTTCTTTTTCCGCATTATTAAATATATCAAGTAAAATTGAATAAGCATCATAAATTTTATCTTCAAAAATTATAGAATTTTGTTTGCTTGATAACTTATTAAAAGATTCTTCTAGTTTTAAAATTCTATTTTCATGATTAACTAAAATATCATTGTTTCTTATTAAGTCATTTGATATGTATTTTCTCATATAAACAAATGCATCAATTATTTTCATACTAATCGAATCGGCTACTGGTGTTTTTAATACAGTTGCAAGCATAGCAACTCCTTGTTCAGTAAAAACATATGGTAAAAATCTTTTTTTATTTTGCGGTCCCAAATTGGGACCGCAAATATTTACAAATTCTTCTTCATTAACTTGAAACATATATTGTTCAGGAAACTTATTTATATGTCTTTTTACAGCAAGATTAATACTTTTAGTACCATTAGCACATTCATATAACCTTGCTAAATCAGAATCTAACATTACCTGTTTTCCTCTTATTTCATAAATTAAATTTTCTATTTTTTCTTTTTTAATTAAATCATTCATTTTCTCTCCTACAATTATTTTATTTAGTTAAAATATAAATAAGGAGGTATATTTAATCTAATGTAAAAGAAAACTAATGTCAAGAAAAAATTAGATTATGTTGTTTTATAATTTATTTGCGGTTTCAAATTGAAACCGCAAACATTTAATTAATTAAACAAATAAAAAACTCACAGTTACCCATGAATCTTTTAAAACATTATTAATGGTTTAATTTTATCATCAAAAGGCTCATATAATGCGATATCTTCATCTTCATAAGTAAATAAGATATAGTTATTCGATTTTACATTCACTACATTGCCATTTTTAATATGCTTATAATCTTCCTCATTATCAATTTTCTTAGTAACAACATCTAAAAAATCATTTAATTTTAATAATTTATAATTATCGTTTTCAATATCTTCCAAAGTATATGCTCCATCAATATTAAAATCACCAAGTATTGTTCTAACTAAACTAGTCATTGTAGCATATGTTCCTAAAAATGCACCTATATCTCTAATTAAAGACCTAATATAAGTTCCTTTAGACACCTTACATTTAATAGTAATAATATCATCCTTAATATCTATAAGTTCAATA
>CANNTX010000050.1 GCA_947522695.1 uncultured Bacilli bacterium
CCTTCTGTTATTGCTAACATATTAAATAAAGAAGCATTTACAAACTTCGTAAATAATTATATTGTTTATACAAGTTATACTGGATTTATATTATATATGTTATTAATATTCGTATTTGGATATTTTTATACATTACTTGAATTAAATCCGGATGAAATGGCAGAAAATTTAGATACTAATCGTAGTTATATTCCAGGAATAGTACCAGGAGAAGCTACTAGTAAGTATTTAAAATATGTAATAACTAGAATTTCTACTTTTGGAACTTTAGGACTTATGGTTATAGCAGCGTTACCAATTATATTTACTAAGATTTCTAATTTACCTTCTAATGTAACATTAGGTGGTACAGGATTAATCATAGTTGTAGGTGTTGCACTTGAAACTTATAAACAATTAGAAAGTTCTATAATTTCAAGAAGTTATACTGGTTCTAGAAAAAGAAGAAGAAGTAGATAATGAAAAATATTATATTTATAGCGCCTCCAGCTGCTGGTAAGGGAACTCAAAGTGATTTACTTGTTAAGAAATATGGTTATACTCATATTTCAACTGGTGATTTACTAAGAGGTGAAATTGCTAAGCAAAGTGAGATTGGTAAAAATATAAAAGAATTAATGGATAGTGGCAATTTAATAAGTGATGAAATTGTATCTACGCTACTTAAGAATAAATTAATTAGCGTAGATGGTCCATTTATATTAGATGGATATCCAAGAGATCTAAATCAAATTGATATATTAAATAAAATATTAAAAGAGATAGATAAAAGAGTAGATATTGTAATTTACTTAGATGTACCTTATAATTATTTATTGGATAGAGTAACTGGAAGGTTATTTTGTCCTAAGTGTTCAAAGAGTTATCATAGAACAAATTTAAAACCTAAAAAGGAATGGATTTGTGATGATTGTGGTGAAGAACTTATTAGTAGATCTGATGATAATGAAGAAACATTTAAACATAGATATCAAACTTATATTGATTGTACTAGTCCTATAATTGAATATTATAAAAATAATGGTTTACTTGAAGTTATTGATAGTACTGATATAGAAGGTACTTTTGATAGAATAGAGAAAGTGATTAAATAATGGTTAGTATTAAAACTAAGGAAGAGATAGCTTTAATTAAAGAATCTGGTCATATTACTTATTTAACACATCAATATTTAAAGTCTTTAATTAAACCTGGTATTACAACAAAATATATAGATGATGAAGCTGGAAAATTTATAAGAGAACATGGTGGAATACCAAGTTGCTTAGGTTATGAAGGCTATCCAGGAAATATCTGTGTTTCAGTAAATGATGAAGTTGTTCATGGAATTGGATCTGATAGAGTACTTAAAGAAGGCGACATAGTTACTTTAGATATTTGTACTTTATATAAAGGATACCATTCTGATTCAGCTTGGACTTATCCAGTTGGAAAGATTTCGAGAGAAAATGAAAGATTATTGCATCATACTGAAAAAATGTTGTTTGTTGGTTTAAAGGAAGTTAAGGATGGAGCTCATTTAAACAACATTGGTGCACGTATTAGTGAGTATGCTCATAAATATCATTATGGAGTTGTACAAGAATTATGCGGACATGGTGTTGGACGTGAGTTACATGAAGATCCTGATGTACTTAATTATGGAAAGTATAATACAGGTATGAAGTTAAAAACTGGTATGGTTATTGCGGTTGAACCGATGATAACAACTGGTTCCAGACATATTAACATCTTAGATAATGACTGGACTATTGTTACTAGAGATGGTAAGAATAGTGCTCATTTTGAGCATACAGTTGCTGTCACAGATGATGGATATGAAATATTAACGGGAGAGTGAAAAAGTGGCTAAAGAAACTAAAATTGAAGTTAATGGTAAAGTAATAGATTGTATCAAAGACGAATATAAGGTTGAATTAGAAAATGGAGTCGTAGTAACAGCTCACGTTTCTGGTAAAATACGAATGAATTACATTCGCATCTTACCGGGCGATAAAGTTACTATTGAATTTTCACCATATGATTTAACACGTGGGCGAATTATTTATAGAAAATAAGGAGGAACAAAAATGAAAGTTAGACCATCTGTAAAAAAAATGTGTGCTAAATGTAGAGTTATAAGAAGAAAAGGTAAAGTTATGGTTATCTGTGATAATCCAAAACATAAACAAAGACAAGGTTAGGAGGAATATTAATGGCTCGTATTAAGAATGTAGAATTACCAAAAGAAAAAAGAACAGAAATAGGACTTACTTATATTTATGGTATAGGTAGAAGCACAGCAACAAAGATTTGTGCTGATGCAAAAGTTGATCCATCTAAAAGAATTAAAGATTTAACTCCTGAAGATGAAGCAGCTTTAAGAAAAGAAGTAGATAAATATACTACTGAAGGTGATTTAAGAAGAGAAGTTCAAATGAACATTAAAGGTAAAATGGAAATCAATTCTTATCAAGGAACTAGACATAAAAAAGGATTACCTGTTCATGGACAAAGAACTAGTCGCAACGCTAAGACTCGTAAGGGTAAAGGTAAAGTAGTTGCTAATAAGAAAAAAGTAGGTAAATAGGAGGTAAATTATGGCTTATAATAGAAGAAAAAGAAAAGTAAAAAAGAATATTCCTGAAGCACAAGCACATATTCATTCAACTTATAATAATACTGTTGTTTCTATAACAGATAAAGATGGAAATGTAATAAGCTGGGCATCAGCTGGAACAATTGGATATAAAGGTTCTAAAAAGAAAACTCCATTTGCTGCTGGACAAGCTGCTGAAGCTGCTGCAACAACTGCAACTGCTTCTGGTGTAAAAAAAGTTGAAGTATTTGTTAAAGGATTAGGTAGTGGTAGAGAAAACGCAATTCGTGCTTTACAAACTGCTGGTTTAGAAATTACTGCAATAAATGATGAAACACCAGTACCACATAATGGTTGTAGACCACCAAAACGTCCAAGAAATTAAGAAGGGGAGATTTTTATGAATATGAATTTTGAAAAACCTGAATATAAAATAACTGAATATGTTGAAAAAAATAATTATGGTAAGTTTGAACTTGAACCATTAGAAAGAGGATTTGGTACTACAATAGGTAACGCACTTAGAAGAGTAATGTTATCATCAATGCCTGGTTCTGCAATTACTTCTGTTAAAATCGAAGGAGTTATGCATGAATTCCAAAAAATAGATGGTGTTGTTGAAGATGTTACATCAATTATTTTAAATTTAAAAAGTGTAGTTATTAAAAACCATACTCATGAAGATAAAAAAATCCATTTATATGCAGATAAAGAAGGCGTAGTTAAGGCTGGAGATATCGAAGTAGATGCTGATTTAGAAATTGTAAATCCAGATTTAGTTATTTGTAATTTAGTTCAAGGCGGAAAAATTGATATGGAAATGACTGTTGGTTGTGGTCGTGGATATGTTGATTCTAAAGAAAATAAAAAGATTTTAGGAGATACAGTTCAAGGATTAATTCCAATTGATTCATTATATAGTCCAATTGAAAGAGTTGCTTATGAAGTTGAAGGTGCTCGTGTTGGACACAATGAAAATTATGATAAATTAATTATGGAAGTTTATACTAATGGTTCTATGAATCCAGAAGAAGCTATGGCTTTAGCATCTAAAATATTAATTGAACATTTTAATATTATTGCTAATTTAAATGAAATTTCAGATGCTACTGGAATTATGGCTGAAAAGAAAGTTGATCAAATCACTAAGACATTAGAAACTCCTATTGAAGAAATTGAATTCTCAGTTAGAGCATATAATTGCTTAAAGAGAGCTGGAGTTAATACAATGCAGGATTTAATTGATAAGAGAGAATCAGAAGTTAATAAAATTCGTAATTTAGGTAAAAAATCTCTTAAAGAAGTTATAGATAAAGTTAAAGATATGGGACTAAAGTTCCGTGATTAGAAAGGTGTGTAAGTATGTTATATCGTAAATTAGGTAGAGAAACTCGTATTAGAAGAAGCATATTAGCTGGACTAACTAAAGATGTAATCAATCATGGATATGTTGTTACTACTGATGCAAGAGCAAAAGAAGTAAGAAAATTCGTTGATAAAATGATTACTTATGGTAAAGATGGTTCTTTAGTTGCAAGAAGAAAGGCTTTAGCTTTCTTACATAATGATAAAGATACTGTTAATAAAGTATTTACAGAATTAGCTCCTAAGTATGCAAACCGTAATGGTGGATATACTAGATTAATTAAATTAAATGAACGTAGGGGCGATGACGCAATGCAAATTAGACTTGAATTAGTTGACTAATTTAGGTCTTTTTTTTATAATTATTAAGATAGATATGGTAAATGAAAAAAATAAGCTTATTAAAGAATTAATAATAGATGTGATATTTACACTTGGATTAATCGGATTAACAATTATAGGTGTTTTATATGTATTTCCAGAGGTTAATAATGCAAAGGTGGAAACAATAGAAGAATTTGAATGTGAAAATGCTATAAATTGTAGTTGTAAAAAAAATAAGTGTAAATGTGATTATTGTAAAGATGATAATTGTAAAAAAATTAATTGTAGAAAAAAGTTATAAAATAGCTTATTTTTTTTGATAATTGACTTGAAAAAATATGAAAACGTGATAGAATACAATAGAAAATTTGTATTTTTACAAAGTTAAGAAATAGGGGATGGTTAAAAAGGTGCAATATGGGGTGATGTTATGGCTGGAATATCTAATGAAGAAATTACCGAAATAAGAAAAAAAGCTGATATTGTTGAAGTAATAGGTTCATATATAAATCTAGCACCTCAGGGGAAAAATTACTTTGGTATATGTCCTTTTCATAATGATCATTCACCAAGTTTAAGTGTATCAAGGGAAAAACAAATTTATAAATGTTTTACATGTCTTGCTAGTGGTAATGTTTTTACGTTTGTTCAAAATTATGAAAATATATCTTTTATAGAGGCTGTTAAAAAAGTTGCTGATAAAATAAATTATAAATTAGATATTAAAGATAAAATAGTTAATAAAAATAGTAAATATTATGAATTAATGGATTTATCTAATAAAATATTTGTTAATAATTTAAATAGTAATTTAGGTTTAAAGGCTAAAGAATATTTAATAAATGAACGTCATTTAAGTGAAGAGGCTATTAAAGAATTTAATATTGGTCTTGCTCTTAATGATAATAATTTAAATAAGCTATTAAGTTCTAAAGGATATTCAGATAAAGATATAATTGAAATGTCACTTGCTAATAAAACTGATAATGGTTTACTTGATATGTTTAG
>CANNTX010000051.1 GCA_947522695.1 uncultured Bacilli bacterium
CATAATCATTCCTAATAATGAATTAATTCTTCTTATCTTTTCATATAATGAATTAATTCTATGTTTATACCAAAATAATTTTTCATCATCATGACCACTTAAATTATCACACATAATAAATTCTTCACTCATCGGTAATATTTCTGATAAGAATAATTTAGATTCATTTTTTAATCCTTCTCTTTCATTTTTATAATGACCAAGTTCATGAGTTAACAAAATTGAATCAATAATAGTACTAGTTTTATTTATTTCAATTTTATTACTAGATCTATTACATTCACCATAAATTAAAGGTCTAACATTACCTTCTGAATAAGCAACTTTATTTCTTAAAACATCATCTATATCATAATTAATACTAAACTTATTATAAAAATCTTTAACAAACTCTAATACTTCTTCATCAGAATATTTAGGTAAATCATTAATATCATTTTCGTCATATTTTCCTCTAATAGAACTACTTAGCATTAAAGAAATGTTATAAATAAAATCTGCATACTTAAAATAAACACTATCTTTATACTTATTAATAAAATCCTTAAGTTCTTTTTCTAATTTTAATCTGTCAATATATTGATTCATATCCATTGCATTCATAAAAACACCCACTCACATATAATATAGCACAAATTTATCAAAAG
Source organism: uncultured Bacilli bacterium (assembly GCA_947522695.1). GTDB lineage: Bacteria > Bacillota_I > Bacilli_A > RF39 > UBA660 > CAG-533. The sequence continues at coordinate 648 of CANNTX010000051.1, forward strand.
AAAAAATAACTATTTCTTTTTAGTTATTTTTTTTACAATTTCACCACTATTTCCTTGCTTAAAAGCATCCATTACTTCAATTGGAATAGCAAAGATAATTGTATTAGATTGGTCTGATGAAATATCATTTATAGTTGATAAAGTTCTTAAATGAAGTGCTCCCGGTGTAGATGCCATAATTTTAGCCGCTTCTGCTAAATTTTTAGATGCTTCTACTTCACCAGCAGCCTTAGTAATAACAGCTGCCTTTTCTCTTTCTGCTTCTGCAACTTTAGCAATAACTCTCTTCATCTCTTCAGGTAATGAAACATCTTTTAATTCTACATTTTCAACCTTTATTCCCCAAGGATCTGTAGCTAAATCAACAACTTTACAAATTTCTTCTGATATTTTATCTCTTTCAGATAATAACTCATCTAATGATACTGCACCAACCGCATTACGCATAGTTGTTTGAGCAAGTTGTGCAACCGCAAATCTAAAATTTTCAACTGCTAAAATTGCTTTAGATGCATCGAAAATTTTATAATATAAAACCGCATTAATTCTTATTGATACATTATCTTTAGTAATAGCATCTTGTTCAGGTACATCTACTGCTTTAGTTCTAATATCAACCTTTTTTAAAGATTCAAATATCGGTAAAATAACATGCCATCCCGGATTTAACATCTTATCATATTTACCACATCTAAACTTAATACCTCTTTCATATTCATCAATTTGTCTAATAGATGGCAAAATAATTGCTAAAACAAATATTAAAAGAATAATCAATATCATTTTCTCATACTCCTCTCACCATAAGTGTATCTAAATAACTAAATAATATCAATAAAAATTGACTTTAACCTCAAGATAAACTATTATTATAATAGGTGAAGAAAATTGAAAATATTTAATAAAAAATTAGATCGTACAGACAAAATTAATTTAATAATATCCGGTGTTATTTTATTTTTAGGACTAATGTTAATAATCCTATCTCCAGCAACTGATTATGCGCCAATAACAATGCTTTATTTAACATTTATGGTTTACTCATTAATAAAAATCTTAGAATATTTCCTAACCAAACCAAAAGATGATAATGAAGAATTATATACTACCATCGTATGTGCTATTGCTGCCTTTAGTGGATTTAAATATATTGATTATAATCCTCCAATGGTTTTATCCCTAACCCTTGCCGTATGGGTATGTGCTATGGCTATCATTAAATTAATTAAAATCGATTATTTACATGATCGAAACGATAAAATGATGTATATAAATTTAGGAACATTCTTCTTATTCTTATTATTAGGACTTTTAACTAGTATAAACTTATACTTTAGTGAAACAGTTCAATTTCTAATGTTAGGCTTCTTCTTTATTTGTGTAGGAATACTAGATTTAACAGAAGATTTAATAAGAATCCTAACTGATAAAAATATCATTTAATTAACATATCAACTATTGGTATGTTTTTTTTATTTTACATGATATAATTTACCTGTGATGTGATATGAAAATAATTGAAAATTTTAATGATTATGAAGTACTAAGTACAAGTAATGGATACAAATATGAAAGATGGGGAAAATATTATTTAAAAAGACCAGATCCTGAAATAATTTGGCCTGGTAATGAAAATATTAAAGTAAATGCTGTTTATGAAAGAAGTAATACCGGTGGCGGTAATTGGACTTTAAATAACGTTCCATCATCTTGGACAGTTAATTATAAAGATTTAAAATTTAATCTTAAACTTATGGGATTTAAACATACAGGATTATTTCCCGAGCAAGCTTATAACTGGGATTTAATAAGAGAAACAATTAAAAATACTAATCATAAATGCAAAGTTCTAAACTTATTTGCCTACACTGGTGCTGCCAGCATTGCTGCTTTAAAAGAAGGAGCTGAAGTAGTTCATGTTGATGCATCTCGTGGAATGATTGATTGGGCTAAAGAAAATGTTAAAGTAAATAATTTAGAAAATGAATATATTAGATTCTTTGTTGATGATGTTAAAAAATTTGTTAAAAGAGAAATCAGAAGAAATAATAAATACGATATTATAATTATGGATCCCCCTTCATTTGGAAGAGGTTCTAAAAATGAAGTATGGCAAATTGAAAAAGACTTATATGATCTAGTTAAAGATACTGCATCCCTACTAAGTGATGATGCTTCTCTATTTATTATTAATACTTATACAACCGGACTATCCAAAACTGTACTAGAAAATATCTTAACTCTTACCATTCCTAAAAAAGGGACTATTCTATCAGAAGAACTAGGCTTTAAAGATAATCAAGGCTTAATCTTACCATGTGGAATCACAACAAGATGGCAAAAATAATGAATTAAATTTAAATACTTTAATATACTTAACTAGGAGGAAATAATGGAAATACTAAAAGTTTCAAGTAAAAGTAACCCTAGTAAAGTAGCAGGGGCAATTGCCGGAATATTTAGAGATGGCAAAAATGAATTAGAAATCCATACAATTGGAGCCGGAAGTTTAAATCAAGGAGTTAAAGCAGTAGCTATAGCCCGTGGTTTTGTTGCTCCAAGTGGTAAAAATTTAGTTATTATTCCTGCTTTTTCAGATATCCAAATAGATGGTGAAGAAAAAACAGCTATAAAATTAATTGTTGAATCAAAATAAAATACTTCAAAATCGAAGTATTTTTTTCAATATCTAAAATGGCATTTTAAAATTTCCATTACTCATCATTTTCATCATTTTTTTCATTTCTTCAAATTGTTTAAGTAATCTATTAACCTCTTCTACACTTCTTCCTGATCCTTTTGCAATTCTTTGTTTTCTTGTTGCCTTTAATACTTCCGGATGTTTTCTTTCATAAGGAGTCATAGATAAAACAATTGCTTCAATATGAGCCATATCTTTAGGATTAATATTAATTTGATTTAATCCCATGTTTCTTGCTCCCGGTAACATCTTTAAAATATTTTCAAGTGGTCCTAACTTTCTAATTTGTTTTAAATTAGTTAAGAAATCCTCTAAATCATAATCACCTTTACGCATTTTTTTAGCTAAATCTTTAGCATCATCTTCACTAATCGCATTACTTGCTTTTTCAGCAATAGATAAAATATCTCCCATATCTAAAATACGATTAGCCATTCTTTCAGGATAGAACTCAGTTAATCCATCTAATTTTTCCGAATCACCAACAAACTTAATAGGAATATTAGTTAAATGTCTAACTGATAAGGCAACTCCACCCTTCGTATTACCATCTAACTTAGTTAAAATAGCACCAGTTAATTTTAATTTATTATTAAATCCATTAATAACATTAATTGCATCTTGTCCCATCATTGCATCAATAACAAGTAGTACTTCATCTGGTTTAACAATATTTTCGATATCAACAAGTTCATTCATTAAATCATCATCAATATGTAATCTACCAGCCGTATCTATAATTATATAATCATTATTATTATTTTTAGCAAACTCTAAAGCTTCCTTAACTATTTCTCTAGGATCTTCTTTTCCTTTAGTGAATACATCCATATTTAAAGACTTACCTAAATCACATAACTGATCAATAGCAGCCGGTCTATAAACATCGCATGCAACAAGTAAAGGCTTCTTATTATTTTTCTTTCTAACTAAATTTGCTATCTTAGCACAACTTGTTGTCTTACCAGATCCTTGTAAACCAACTAACATAATAATTGTTGGCTTTTTATTAACTTCAAGAGGAACATAATTATCACCAAGTAAACTTATTAACTCATCTTTACATAATTTAATAAATAACTCTTCCGGTTTTAAATTCTTACCAACTTCTAATCCTAAAGCTTTCTCTTTAACATTTCTAGTAAATTCTTTAACAACTTCATAGTTAACATCAGCTTCTAATAATGCCATTCTTATTTCTTTTATTGCATCACTTATGTTGTCTTCAGTAATTTTACCCATACCCTTAATATTTTTAATCGCATTACTTAATCTATCACCCATGTATTCAAACATATTATCAATCCTCTCTAATTACGTATAACACGTATTTATTATATTAATTTACTACCTTAAAAGTCAAGAAATATAACAAAAAGAAAAGACTCACAATGAGTCTTAACCTATTTAATTTTTTTCTTACTATTTTCTTTTTTATATGATTCAATATATGATGATAATCTAGTTTTCATATTAGTTAAATCAATAATTTCATTAATTTGTTCAGTTTTAACATAAGCTTCATTTAATAAACTAATAAACTCAAAGAAATTACTTCCTTTAATTCCCGCTAATGCATATAATTCAAACAAATAATAACATTGTTTAAACATTTCAAAAGTAATAAAATCATTTTGTAACATTGTTGCTTGTAAATTTTCACTATATTTTTCTAAATTATTATTTTCATTAATATATGCTTTTGCATAATTACTTATTAAATAATTTACTGTATTAACTACATTATTATATACTTCAATTTGATTATCTTTATCATTAGCACTAACTGTTACATTCGCATTTCTAAGTGCTAAATAAAGTCTTAATGGTTCTTTAGCAAGCCCTGTACTACAAGCAGTATTAATT
>CANNTX010000052.1 GCA_947522695.1 uncultured Bacilli bacterium
ACTGGTAGAGGAAAACAAAAATTAGGTCTTGATAATGAAAATATTAATGGAGTATCAACTTGTGCAGTCTGTGATGGCGCTCTATATAAAGATAAAACTGTCGCTATATATGGAAACAATCCTTTAATGTTAGAAGATATTTTATATTTATCAAACATTGTCAAAAAACTTTATATAATAACTTCTAAAGATAAATTGTTAGGTAATAGTGAATTATTAGATAAAGTTAACAAATTAGAAAATATAGAATTATTATATAATCAAAATATCAAAAAAATAAACGGAAAAGATAAAATAGAATCTATTGAATTAAACGATAAAACATTAACAATAGATGGATTATTTATTAATAATGAATATGGTCCAATTACTTCATTTGTTAAAGATTTAGGAATAACTAATGAAAAAGGTTATATAATTGCGGATGATAATGGAAAAACTAAAATAGATGGTATATATGTCTGCGGTGATAGTAAGGAAAAAACTTTATATCAAATAATTACGGCAGCATCTGAAGGAGCACTTGCTGCAACTGATGCATATAAATATATAAAAAAACTTGATGAATAATAAATATTCAACAAGTTTTTATTTGAATTAATACTCTATCATATACCTCTCGGGAAAAAAGTAATGATAAAATAAGCGATAGTGATGGCTAAACAAATTAAACTTATTATAGATGTAATAATAGCTAATGTGTTTGCATCATTCTTTTTATTTTTATTAGCTGATAAAACGATCATTCCTAATGTTAAACTAAATGCTGAAGTTAAAAAAGCAAAAAATGTTCCAATAGTTAAATCTATTAAAGGTGCACATATTGATATTATTAATGATATTATAGCAAGAGAATGATTTTTGCCTCTATCATTAACTACAATATCATTATTTTGAATTAATTTTAAAGTATACCCACAATTAGTGCAACTTTCTGTGTCATTAGAAATTATCGTTCCACATTCTGGACAAATTATACTATCGTTTTGAAATCCACAATTCGGACATAATTTAGCATGGTCACTCATATCATGTCCGCACTCCTTACATTTTACTAAAGCCACTATTAAATACTCCTCTCAATTATAATTTTATCATAATGTTAATTAAAACGCTACGAAATATCGTACACTATAAAACTAATATACATCATATAAGAAATTAACATCTTTTTCTTTTCACAAAATTAAGTGTTGATACATAAACTATAAAGGAAAGGATGTATTTATTCATGAATGGATGCAATGACGGATGTACTTATACATTTTGTGCGCCAGCAGGGCCTACTGGTCCAACTGGACCTAGAGGCCCACAAGGTATTCAAGGTGTACAAGGAATCCAAGGTATGCAAGGTCCAACTGGACCGCAAGGAATTCAAGGTCCAGCTGGTGTAGCAGGTCCACAAGGAGTAACAGGACCAACTGGAGCTACCGGAGCAACAGGACCACAAGGAATTCAAGGACCAACAGGTACAGCAGGAGCTCAAGGAGTAACAGGACCAACTGGAGCACCCGGACCAACAGGAGCAACTGGAGCTACCGGAGCAACAGGACCACAAGGAATTCAAGGACCAACAGGTACAGCAGGAGCTCAAGGAGTAACAGGACCAACTGGAGCACCCGGACCAACAGGAGCAACTGGACCACAAGGAATTCAAGGTCCAGCTGGTATAGCAGGAACTCAAGGCGTAACTGGACCAACTGGAGCACCCGGACCAACAGGAGCAACTGGAGCTACCGGAGCAACCGGTCCACAAGGAATTCAAGGCCCAGCTGGTGAAGCCGGAACACAAGGTGTAACAGGACCAACCGGACCAACCGGACCAACCGGACCAACCGGACCAACAGGTCCTACTGGTACAGCTGGTGAAACTCCAGTATTTACAATAGGTAATGTAACAACAGGAGCCCCAGGAACAAATGCTGAAGTAACAATTTCAGGTGCAGCTCCAAACTATACATTAAACTTTACAATTCCACAAGGACCAACCGGCCCACAAGGAGTAGCAGGAACAGAAGGAGCAACAGGCCCAACCGGACCAACCGGACCAACTGGACCAACTGGCGCAAGCGCATAAGATTAAAAGAGAAAAAACTTTATCTAAGAATTTTCTCTTTTATTTTGTCTTCAAATTTAGGAATTAAAACACCTTCATCCGCATTATTTAAATCAACATCCTTACTACTATCAGGATAAATATTTAAATAATAAGCAAGGTTATGAACAATCCATTCATATTCCATTGATAAAATACTTCTTTCCCATTCGGAAGGATATTGTCTTTCATATTCCTTTAAAATTTTTAATATTTCTTTTATTTCATCTAAAGATTTAATTTTATAAGAATTATATACAATCATGTTAGGATCATTATCATATCTACTATCAATTACATAAATATTATTATCATCGTAAGCACCATCTTTATCCTCAACAATAAAAATATTTTTATCATTTATGCATGCAAAACAACCCTCACTATACTTATCATATTCTTCATTATAATTAACTTTAATATTTCTTCTAGAATTAAGTTTAAAAATAATTAAACTATAAATAACAAATAGTGCAAAAGCTTTTTTTCGTCTATTATTCAAAAAGAACACCTCCAAAGCAACTAATAAACTAACACATTTTTTTGAATTAAACAACATAAAATTAATAGGTGATAAATTGAAAATATGTGTATATGCTATTAGCAAAAATGAATCTAAATTTGTAGATCGTTGGTATGAATCTATGAAAGAAGCTGATGAAATATATGTTCTTGATACCGGATCAACTGATGATACCGTTGAAAAACTAAAAAAACATAACATTAAAGTAACTACTAAAATCATCACTCCATGGCGTTTTGATATAGCAAGAAACGAATCATTAAAATTAGTTCCTGAAGATACCGATTTATGTGTATGTACTGATTTAGATGAAGTATTTGACAAAGGTTGGCGTCAAAAATTAGAAAAAGCCCAAAACTATAATCTAGTAAAATACAACTACATATGGTCATTTGATAAAAACAACAATCCCGCTGTAAATTTCTTTTATGAAAAAATTCATAGCCGTCATGGCTATAAATGGGTTAATCCAGTTCATGAAGTTTTAGAGTGTACTCTAGAAAATCCTAAAACTATTTTAATAGAAGACATAGTTTTAAAACATTACCCAGATAGTACCAAATCCCGAAGTTCTTATTTGCCACTACTTGAACTTTCTGTTAAAGAAAATCCTAAAAATGATCGTAACTATCACTATTTAGGAAGAGAATATATGTTTTATGGAAAATACAAAGAAGCAATTAAAACCTTAAAACATCATCTTAAAATGAAAAATGCCACATGGCGCGATGAAAGATGTGCATCTATGCGTTTCATATCAAGATCATATTATAATTTAAAAGATTATAATGAAGCTATAAAATACGCTATAATGAGTATTAGTGAAGCACCATATTTAAGAGAAGGGTACTACGAAACAGGACTAATATATTATCATCTAAACGAATATAATAAAGCCAAACTATATCTTTTACTTGCCCTGCAAATTAAATCAAACCCAAAGACATATATTAATGATCCTGCTTGTTATAATGGAACAATAGAAGATCTTTTAACAATTTGTGAATATAATCTAAAAAATTATAAAGAAGCCTATATTTATATTAATAAAGCTTTAAAATATAATCCAAGCGAACCAAGACTACTACGCAATAAAGAACTTATTGAAAAATTAATATAAAAAGACTAAACATAATTGTAAGTTCAAGTTTTAAAATAAAAATTTAAGATTTCATGGTCGTTTCATAGTCGATTAAAAATAAATAAATTGAAATAATTAATAAAGTCTGCTATTATATTCTCCAAGTCAGGGGATATTATGAAAAATAAAGAAATGTTAAAATTATATAAACAAATACTAAGGGAAATAAGAACATCAGAGTATCATGACAAAATAAGTTTAGATAAAAATTTTGAATTCAAAAGCGGTAATGAAAATTGTCAGGAAATTTCCATTATTTTAACAAAAAAAGAAAAAGAAGATATTTCTAATGGAATATATAATCCTAAAACATCTATTTTAAAAGAATTAGATTATATTGTAAGTATTAGTAACGATTATAATATTAGTCCTTTAAAATCAATAGAAGAAAAGCAAATATATTTGAAAGCTATAAAAAGAATAAAGAAAGAATTAGTTATAAAATATTTTTCTAATCTATTTAAAGATTTTATATCAGCATTTAATATTAAGAAACTTGTAAAATCACATGATGAATTATATACATATTCACAATTCGCAACATTTTTTTTAGGCGTAATAATCACATTATTTTTGATAACATTTGAATGTTCTATTTTAATTATTGCCTCAGGGATTATATTTACTTTATGTCCAACCTTATGTTTCATATTAATAAATTTCATAAAAAAAAGACATATTTCACATGTAAATAATGTAGAAAATAAAAAACAATTAATTCAAGCAATGATTAACTCTGATTATTTATTTAAAAATTTAGAACTATCTAGTCCAAAAGAATCCAAATTACTTGAAGTAGAATCAAAATCATCAACTAAAAATATACAAGATCCGGTATTTAATGAAATATTTAAACTTATTGAGTTATTATCTACTTCAAATCTTTCTAGACAAACTATTCAAAATTATTTATCAAAAATAAAATCAATTAAAGAAGCTTATGCATCAAGATTATCCCAAATAAATGAACTTTCAGTTGATAATGAATATACAATCCAAGGATGTTTTATCCAAGAAATAGCTAAATTAGAATATGACATAAGATCTTCTATTGATCAAAATAAAGAAACTATTCAAAATCAAACTGAATCAAACTTAATTGATGCCAAAATTTATTCCTTAGAACAAAGAACTAAAAATAGATAAGAATTATTTCCATTTAATTCTTTTTCTTTTTAATTAAATATGCTATATTATAAC
>CANNTX010000053.1 GCA_947522695.1 uncultured Bacilli bacterium
GTAGCGGCGGAGAGATTTGAACTCCCGACCTGCCGGGTATGAACCGGATGCTCTAGCCAACTGAGCTACACCGCCATTTCAAAGCACAAAATTATATTATCAAATAATTTAACTTTGTGCAATAGTTTTTAAAATTATTTTAATATAAAAATAAGCTTTATTTATTCCTCAGGAACATCACTTTTAACTTTATCTTCAGTTACAAATTCATAACTACCATCATCAAAAGCAACTTTAATACTTAATCCTAAAGCATAATTATATTTATTATATATAACAATTATTTCTTTTTCTTTAATATTCTTATCATAAATTAATTCCTTAATACTATATGATTCTAATAACTCATTAAATTCAGTACTTTCTTCTTCTAATGCTTTTTCAAATTTAATAGTATAAGTATTATTCCAATTACTCTTATCATTAGAAGTATGATCAACATTAAAATCTTTTTCTTTAACTTCTTTAAAAGAATAACCTTCTTTAACAGTTAAATTAACAGTCTTATTCACTTTATTATTCGCATTATCACTTATAATTATTTCAATTTTATAATTGCCTACTTTACTACTTAAATCTCCATCATTAGCGTCCTTAAAACTTACAATACATGGCATTGATAAATCAGTACAAGTATTAACAAAATCATAAGCATTATATTCTTCATTAACACCAACAGTTAAATCGTTAACACCCACTATTGGTTTAGTCGTATCTTTAACAAATACCTTACCTCGACTAATATCATCATTTTTAATAACCCTAAAAGCATATTCTCCTACCGAAGAAACTTTACCTTCATCATCTGTTACAACTGCCGATAAGTCTAATTTATAATCATCATAATTATCACATTTAATATAATCCTTAATATCTGTACTTAACTTACTACCTAGTTCAACAGTTACATCTTTAACTTTAAGATAATTCTTTTTATAATAATTTTTATAACCATAATAAAGACCACCAATAACTAATAATATAATTAAAATTACTATAACAACATTTCTTTTATAATGATCTTCTATATAAAAATCTTCATCCATTAAATCCACCTCGCAAAGTATATATTTCTTGTATAACCTGCTTCATAACTATCATAAAATCCATTAATAGCCTCAATCGTTTTTCTAACTAAATCCTCTCCTGATTTAACTCTTATATTAAGGACATCTTTTTGTAATTGTTTTCTAAACATATAATCTTCAATATATTTATTTAATACATAATCTATTTTTTCAAGAGTCTTTAAATCTTCTTCATTATTTACATCAGTTTCAAATATAAATTTACGGTATATTTCTATTAATCTCCCACTAATATAATCATCATCAAAAAAGGTAAAGTTATTTATATTATAAAAATTAGGACAATGTTCTAAAACTTTTTTATTATTCATAATTATTATTTCCTTCTCTATCCTAAATAATTATATCACTTAATAAGACTATCTTTCAACAATTTTATCTATTTTACTAGCACATATACTTCCTATTAATACAGCTCCAATACCTGCAAGTTCAGGATAATACATATATAAAACGAATGCGATTATTCCAATTAATATACCATAAATAACTTTACCATACATTGTAATAGGACTTGTTTTATAATCAGTTGCAATAAATACAAAAGTAAAAAGAACACTATTGGAAAATAAACTATCAAGTACAAGAATAATATCTCCCTTAATAAAACCATAAATAATAATTAAAATAAAATATGTAACAAAAGAACTTATTGTAATTTCTTTCTTATAAAAATCTTGGCAAAATAATATTATTACACTTATTAACAAAAGAATTATATTAGTAGTGTTTATTCCTCCACTACCCATTCCCATAAAATAATCAAGAGGTCTTAAATGTAAATTATTCATCTTTTCATAAACATTTAAAAAACTAAAATCACCAAATAAATTCATAATAATAAATATTATTAATGCCATAACAGCAACTACATTAACATATTTTTTCTTCATTAATTTATATAAAAATAAACAAACAAAACAAACTATTGCAAATACATAAATTGGAGTATTTATACTTATAACACTAGCAAGTAACAACCCATAAAAAGGATAATTATACATATTAATACAAGATATTAACTTAGTATTCTTATGTTTAATAAATCTATCATAAATAAATGGTACAATCATTCCAATAACTATCCCTAATATATCAAATATTAAAGGTTTAAACATCCCAAATAAGTTTACTAATCCTTGCGTATATAATTTAATTCCATTTTTATAAAAACCTGCAATAACTAAAGGAATAATAGATAATAACATAATATTATTTATTTTTTTAATATTTAATTTTGTATCTATAAATCTATTCATTTTTTTCTCCTAAAGAAATATTTGAAGGACACACATACCTACAAGCTCTGCATTTAATACATTTATCCATCTTATAACCAGTAACTGGATTAGCGCCTACTGGACAATGTTTAACACATAAACCACATCTAATACATGGCATAGTTTCATTAAATACTTTACTTGTAACAAATATACTTCTAATATTTTCTGTGATAATCATATCATCATCATTAACTTCATAACCAGATATTAATCCATTAATAACCAAATGATAATCATCACCTTTAATTTTAAAATTTTTATCTAATAATTCTTTTACACTAGTACCAATTTTAACATTAATAATTTTAGGTTTATTAATCATATTACCACTTACTGTAATTAATTTTTCTGTAACTGGTTTATTCTTTCTTAACACTTTATATATATTAAATACATCATTTACATCTAAAAATATAGCATCATTATTAAATAATTCATCTTTTAATATCATCTTATTTCCAATCGGATATAAATCAGCCATTAATTTTAAATTGATATTAGGATAAGTACCAATTAAATTTAATAAATTAACAACATTATCAGTATCATTATCTTTAACAACCATTACACATTTATTTATACCAAGAATTTTAATTAATGCATCAATTGTATCTAATATATTATCAGAATAACTGCTAATTAACTTACTTAAATTTTCTTCATACAATTCATAATCAATTCCCGATATAATTAAATTTTTACTTTCAAAATCTTCTCTAATACTAGTATATTTATGAATTAAATCAATAAATTCTTCTTTACTATATTTATTAATATTTTTAACACTTTTCTTTATTGCTTTATTTTCCATAAAATCATTAGCTATACATATACATTTAACTTTTTCCTGGTTTACATTCATTTCATTTAAACTAACAATTTTACCTGAAACACTGCTAAAAATAAGTTGATTATCATTATCAAATATTGGTTCATCTAATGTTACTTTATCATGATTCTTTTTAAGTAATTTATAATTATTATAAAAAGGAATATATATATAATCTGGATTCAAAAAATTCTTTATTTCTTTATCACATTTTAAATTTTCATCTTTATCTAATTTTAAAAAACGTGCCATACTTATCAACTACCTTTACATAAGTATAACACGTTAATTATAAATTAACATTATTTAATTTCTTCATTATTATTTAATGTTTCATAATATGTTACTATTTCTTTATCATAATATGTAATTACTCCACTAGGTAAAAGCAACATTCTATCGATATTTAAGCTATCAACAAACTCTAAATTATGAGATACCACTAACATTGTACCTTCATAATCTTTAAAGATATCAGCTATTTTTAATTGAGTCATAGGATCTAAATGATTAGTTGGTTCATCAAGTAATAACGTGTTTGCCCCACTAAGCGCTATTTTAGCAAGTCCTACTCTTGATCTTTCTCCCGGTGATAAAACTCCAGCAAGTTTATTAATATCTTCTCCCGAAAATAAGAAATTACCTAAATATCTTCTAACTTCATAATCAGCTAGGCCATAATTATTAAAATTATTTAAAATTGTTTTGGAGTTATCAATAATTTCATGTTCTTGAGCATAATATCCAATTACTGTTTTATCATTAATTTTAATTTCTCCATCTATTGGTTTTAATGACCCCATAATTAATCTCAAAAGTGTTGTTTTACCAATTCCATTTTCTCCAACAATTAGAATTTTTTCTCCCCTTTGAATAGTAAAAGACAAATCATTATATAATAAATTATTTTCATCATAACCAAATTTTAAATGATTAACTTCAATAGGAATACTAGTACTTGGATAATTAATTTTAATTTTAAATTTAGTTACTTTTTGTTTCTTTTCCGCTTCTACTTTAACTTGTTTTAACTTTTCTAACTTTTTAATTCTATCTTTGGCTATATTAGCTTGTTTTTCAGTTCCATGAATATATTTAGCAATTATTCTCTTTAGTTTTTCTTCTTCATCACTTTGTTTAGCAATTAATCTTTCTCTAGCTTTATCTTTTTCTTCCTTAATTTTTAGATATTTTTCATAATTACCATTAAATATTTCAAAATTATGTTTTACTTTATCAACATACAATGTTTTAGTAGTTACTTCATTTAAGAAAGAAGTATCATGAGATATTACTAAAATCATCCCATTATATTGTTTTAAGTATTCTATTATAAAATCTTTAGTATCTAAATCTAAATGGTTAGTTGGTTCATCTAAAAGAAGAATATGAGCTTTAGAATATAATAAACGAGCAAACGCTATTTTAGATTTTTGTCCACCAGATATATCTTTAAGTTTTAAGTCTAACATATTAGAATCAATATTCATTCCACTTATTATTTTTAGTAAAATATTTTCATAATTATATTGATCATAATAATCTAATTCATTATTTATTTTATTAAT
>CANNTX010000054.1 GCA_947522695.1 uncultured Bacilli bacterium
AAAAATGTAAAAAATATAATGATATAGAGCAAAAAGTTTAAACAAATACCTTAAAAGTATTTGTTTTATTTTAGATTTTAAGTATAATTATATTCAAGGGTGATTAATAATGGATGATAAATTAATAAGATTCTTTAATAAAATTAATTTTGATGAGATAGATGATTTTGAGGGAGTAAAAGTTTCTAAAGTTGTTATAAATAAACAAAAAGAATCTTGGATAGTATATTTACAAAGTGATAAAGTTGTTAATCCAGAAGCAATGATAAAACTTATTAATAAAGCTAAAAATGGAATAGAAAATGTTAATACAATAGATATTAAAATAGATTATAGTAATATATTAGATGAAGATATTATTAAATATTTTAAATATTTTTTAGATCAAAAAGTTATTGATAATGTTTCTTTACAAAGTATAATAAATAATGATTTTAAAGTAGAGAATAATGAAATAAGTGTAGAAGTTATTTCGAAGATGGAAGCTAATTTAATAGATTCTTTTAATGATGAATTTAGTAAGTATTTAAAGAATTTAGGATTATTTGAAGTTGAACTAGTTCCTATTATTAATGATGAAAAAAGAAAAGAAATAAAAGAAGAAATAGAAAACAGTAAAACAGATATAATTGTTAATAAAGAACCTGAATTTAAAATTATAATGGGTGAAGAAATTAAATCTAAAAAGATTACTGAAATTAAAGATATTATTGGAGAAGAAAATAATGTTACAGTTGAAGCATATATTTTTGGAATAGAAGAATTTGTATCTAATAAGAGTAATTTTAAAATATTAACTTTGAAGATTAGTGATAAGACTGATAGTATTTTAGCTAAAATATTTACAAGAGAAGAAGATGAATTTAATAAATATAAAGCTGGTTTAAAAGAAGGAAAATGGTATGCCTTTAGAGGGTATGTTAAAAATGATACGTTTGCTAAGGATTTAGTGTTTAATGTAAGAGATATAGAGGAAATTCCTAGTAAAGATGATGAGTTTGTTGATGATGCTGAAGTTAAGAGAGTTGAATTACATGCTCATACAATGATGAGTCAAATGGATGGGGTTACTAAATTTGATTTAGATAAACATACATCAGAACTTGTTAGTAATGCGATAAAATTTGGTTATAAAGGAGTTGCAATAACTGACCATGGTGGTTGTCAGGCTTTTCCAATTTGTTATGAAATAATTAAAAATTATAATAAAGGTAAACCTAAAGAAGAACATTTTAAGGGAATTTATGGTACTGAACTTACATTAGTTGATGATTCAGCTGATATTACTTTTAGAGCAAAAGATGATGATTTAAGAAGCACTACTTATGTTGTATTTGATACAGAAACTACTGGTTTTAATGCTGGCGGTAAAGATCAAATGATTGAAATTGGTGCTGTAAAAATTGCGAGTGGTGAAATAATTGATAGATTTGATGAATTTATTAATCCAGGTAGACCACTTCCACAAAAGATAGTTGATTTAACATGCATTACTGATGATGATTTAGCTGGTGCTGATAATGAAGCAAATGTCACTAAGAGATTTTTAGAGTGGGCAGAAGGATTACCTATGGTTGCACATAACGCAAAATTCGATATGTCTTTTGTTGATATGGCTTGTAAAAAATATGGATTACCTGAATTTAGTAATACTGTTATTGATACATTAGAATTATCAAGAGCGTTAGATCCTGATTTAACAAGACACAGTTTGTCAGCGTTAGTTAAAAGATATGAAGTTCCTTGGGACGAGGATGCTCATCATAGAGCAGATTATGATGCTGAAGGAACAGCTTATGTATTTTGGAAAATGTTAGATCGTGTTCCAAAAGATAACTATAAAACAATAAAAGATTTAGATAATTTAGTTTCTAAAGAAAATTTATATAAGTTTGGGGCAACACATCACTTTAACGCCTTAGTTTTAAATCAAAAGGGATTAAAGAATTTGTTTAAAATTGTTTCATTAGCTAATACAACCTATTATTTTAAATGTCCTAGAATTCCGAGAAGTGTATTACAAGAATTAAGAGAAGGATTACTTATTGGTAGTGGATGCTTTGATTCAGAAATATTTAAAGAAGCTAGAAGAAAAGATAAAGAAGAATTAACTAATTTAATTAATTTCTATGATTATGTTGAAGTTCAACCACCGGATGTTTATTCTCATTTAGTTGATACAGGAGATTTTTCTTCTAATGCAGAATTAATTGGAAACATTATGAAAGTTGTTGATGCAGTAAGAGATGCTGGTAAAATAATGGTTGCTACTGGAGATGTTCATCATTTTTATAAAGATGATCGAATTTATAGACAAATAATTATAAATACTAAGGCTAATTTTGGCAAACATCATTTAGCTAAATCTAGTATTAAAGAAATACCTTCACAACATTATAGAACAACAAATGAAATGCTTGATAATTTTAACTTTTTAGATAAAGATGTTGCATATGAAATAGTTGTTACTAATACAAATAAGATATGTGATATGATTGATGAAATAGAAGTTATTCCAGATACAGGTGGAACACCATTTTCGCCTAGAGTAAAAGCTGATGATGGTAAAACTTATTTAGATTGCCCTAGAGTTGTAACTGACTTAGTTTATGGTAGAGCAACTGATTGGTATGGAGATCCACTTCCATTATTAATTGAAGAACGAATTGCTAAAGAACTTTATGGAGAAACTGTTTATAAAGTATGTCGTGAAAATTTATTAAAAACTCATAGTGAAGATGAACCTAATTTAAAGGAATTAATATTTAAGGATGTTCATGAAGTTATATTAAAAGGTGTAGATGCTGTTAAAGAGTTAGTTAGAAATAATATTAAAGAACATTTAGAAGAAGAAACTAGTGATGAAGAAATTGAACAAAAACTAAAGAAATCGCTTGGTGGAGTAATAGGTGCTGGATTCGATCCAATTTATTTAATTGCACAAAGACTAGTTAAACACTCTAATGATGAAGGGTTCTTAGTTGGTTCAAGAGGTTCAGTAGGTTCATCATTTGTCGCAACTATGATGGGAATTACTGAGGTTAATTCACTAGCAGCACATTACCGCTGTCTAAAATGTAAAACAAGTATTTTTAATGATGAAAATGGTAAACCACTTGGTGCAACTTATTCATGTGGTATTGATTTACCAGAAAAGAAATGTCCTAATTGTGGGGAAGATATGTACAGAGATGGACATGATATTCCATTTGAAACTTTCTTAGGATTCAATGCTGATAAAGTTCCAGATATCGACTTAAACTTTTCTGATTTAAATCAAGCATCTGCTCATGAATATACTAAAGTACTATTTGGTGTTGATAATGTATATCGTGCTGGTACTATTGGTACAGTTGCTGAAAAGACCGCGTTTGGTTTTGTTAAAGGTTATATGGAAGATAAAGGAATTATGATGCGTACTCCGGAAATTGAACGATTAGCAAAAGGTGTTACAGGGGTAAAGAGAACAACTGGGCAACATCCAGGTGGAATTGTAGTTGTTCCGGATTATAAAGAAGTTTATGATTTTACACCATTTCAATATCCAGCAGAAGATGTTAATAATGCATGGCGTACGACTCACTTTGGATACCACTCAATTGAAGAATGTTTACTTAAATTGGATATTTTAGGTCATACCGATCCAACTCAGCTTAGAATTATTCAAGAACAAACGGGACTTGATGTAAGTAAAATACCTTTATCAGATCCAGAAACTATGAGTATTTTCTCTTCAACTAAAGCATTAGGGGTAACTAATGAACAAATATTAGCATTAACTGGTACTTTAGGTATTCCGGAATTTGGTACTAACTTTACGATTGGAATGGTTGATGAAATTAAGCCTAAAACATTTGCTGAACTTGTTAAAATTGCGGGACTTTCTCATGGAACTGATGTATGGCTTGGTAATGCGAGAGATTTAATTATTAATAATGTTGTTCCATTTAGTGAAGTTATTGGTTGTCGTGATGATATTATGATTTATTTAATGTATCATGGTGTTGAACCTATTAAAGCATTTAAAATTATGGAATTTGTACGTAAAGGTAAAGCAAGTAAACCAAAAGAAAAAGATACTTGGGAATCTTATAAAAAGATAATGCAAGATGCCAATATTCCAGAATGGTTTATTGATTCATGTAATAAGATTAAATATATGTTCCCTAAAGCTCATGCTGCGGCATATGTAGTAAGTGCTTTTAGAATTGCTTGGATTAAAGTACATAAACCAGTATATTTTTATTCATCTTGGTTATCATGTAAAGCGACTGATTTTGATGTTGAAACGATGATGAAAGGATATGATGCAATTAAAGCAAAAGTAGAAGAAATTCAAAATAAAGGATTTAACGCTACTACTAAGGAACTAGGACTTCTTGAATGCTTAAAAGTATGTTTAGAAGCATCAGCTAGAGGAATAAAATTTGCTAAAATAGATTTATATAAAAGTGATTGGAAAGTATGGCAAGTAGCTAACGAACATACAATAATTCCATCTTTCTTATCAGTAGATGGACTTGGTGAGACTGTTGCTAAAAATATTGTCAACGAAAGAAATAAAGGTAAGTTTGTTAGTATTGAAGATTTTCAATCAAGAGCAAAAGTATCAGGAACTATTGTTGACAAATTAAAAACAATTGATGTTTTAGAAAATATGCCAGAATCTTCACAATTAAGTTTATTTGATTAAAAATATGGTTTTATGTTATTTACATAAAACCTTTTTTAAGGTAAAATT
>CANNTX010000055.1 GCA_947522695.1 uncultured Bacilli bacterium
AGCGATGAATCAAGTTATATAACTGGACAAGGAATTGTAATTGATGGTGGAAGTACTTTACCTGAGACTATGAGTGTTGGTGTTTAGGATTACTTTAAATTATATAGCATTTATTATAATAAGAATTTACAATTTATTGTAAATTTTTTTGTT
The DNA here is from genome assembly GCA_947522695.1 of uncultured Bacilli bacterium. Lineage (GTDB taxonomy): Bacteria > Bacillota_I > Bacilli_A > RF39 > UBA660 > CAG-533. Next base: position 154 of record CANNTX010000055.1, read on the forward strand.
ATTATATTTTTATATAATTATTTTTTGATAAGTTTATTGTACGAGGCAGGAATTCTGATTATGATATTGATGTTTTGATTTGTGGAACAGTCGATGATTATGTTTGGATAAAGAAATATGATTTATATGATTTAATATTATCTAAGAGATGTTTGGATTTTACATCTCCACATGTTGCTTGTATGACAATTGGTCCAAAAAAGCGTAACATTAATGGTGATTCTAAAAATGATAAAGATAGATATATTGTTTGTGTTAGATGGAATTTTATAAAAGAAGATATAATTAATTTTAAAAAAATAAATTGTAGGTTTTTTAATTTTCAGGTCTTATTCAGGTCTTACTTTTTTGATTATTTGTTTTTTTCAAAAATTTAATCATTAATAATTTAAATTTTATGAAATGATGATAAATTTAGGATTTGTTGGGATGGGATAGGTGATTTAGTGCATAAAAAAACGTCATTATCTGACGTGAATTTTTTTATGGAGCCAACGTCGTAGGTATATATAACTTTTTTTTCAATACACGAATTGATATATAAATCACTAATAATATATTAGCATAAAATCTAGAAAAAGTTTTAAGAAAATTGTCGATTTATGATAAAATTATTGTTAGAAGTGGTGATATTATGAACGAAGTACTTAAATTAATTAGAAATAAAGATTATATTGAAGCTGAGAAAGAAATAGAAGAAATAATAAAAACATGTGATTTAGATGAAAAAAACAAGATTAAATATTATTATTTAATTTCACTAATTAATAATGATTATGATAATAAAAATAAAAATATTCTTAAAGCCAAAAGATATATAAAAATGTGTATTAATTCGAAATTTGTTGAAGAGCCATATTATATATTATATTCAAAATTAGAAGATGACAAAATAATATTAGAATCTACAATACAAAGTGCATTAAAAAAATTTCCTCGTTCTCAATATTTAAATCAATTTGCATTCAAATTAAAAAGTGATGAGCAAAAAAAAGAATTTTATGTTCAAATAAAAGATACACCTATTTTTAAAGAGAAATTTATTTTATTATATAGTCAATTTTTCTTTTCACAACAAATGTGGAATAAACTAGTAGAATTAGATAATTATTCAAAAAAAGTAAAAGATAAAATAAATTATATATTTTTTATCTTTGCAATAGGTGTAGCTAAATTGATGAGTAGTTCAAATAAATCCGAATTAATTCAGGCAAAAGAAAAATTAGAAAATCTAATGAATCTTAATAATGACAATATTTTGGAGAATAATTTGCATATTTTTTTAGCTTATTGCTATATGAAATTGAATGAAAATAAGAAATTTCAAGAAACAGTATATAAATTACCTATAGCAATAAAATATATGGATCTAGATGATTATACTTATTCATTTGAAATGAATTTTTCAAAATTATATAAGTTTATGTTTACTGAAATGATTAACTATTGTTCAAAAAACAAGCAATTAAAGCAAAGACTTTCTGTGATATATTCACTATATTTGTTTTATCCCACTCAATTTTTTAGTATTGTAAGATTTTCTAAAAAAAATATTAATGATATTATATCTGGAAAGAATTTGTTTGATAATTATATAGATTATTATAAAAGCGTTTGCTATATGTATGATGCATTAAAAGAAAAACAGAATGCTTTTAAAACATATTTAGAATCTCCAATACATAGTTATGATAAACTAGAAATAACTTTAGACACAATTTTAGAAGATGTTGCAGATGATGAAATATTATTATTTCAAATAGATTTCATGGAATTTTTAAAAACAACTTATTTAACTAATGAAATTTATCAATGTATTGTAACACCATTCATAGATAAATGTTATGATTTAAAAAAATATGAATTAATTTATAAAATATCTAATCAAATTGGAATTAAAAAAATTACTTTGCAAAAAGACAAATTACCACTTTTTGAAATGGCTTATTCTGCAAGAAATTTTGATATTCTATTTTCAAAAAGTCTATATGAATTAAATCTAAAAATTGAAAAAAGTCATGCTACTTTTAATAATTTAGGAACTATTTATGAAGAATTAGGATTTTTATCAAAGGCAAGCGATTTATTTAACAAAGCATTAAAATTAGATGAATTTGAAGATATATATAAAAACAATTGTGAAAGAATTTCAAAAAGAATATTAAAACAAAGCGAAGCAAGAAGCGATTTAATTATTAATAATTTTGATTTCTTAGAAATATTATTGATACTATCTATGCAAAGAGATAAATATAATATAATTAATATTGATAAAATTGATATTACAAAATTTGAAAATTTGAGTAAAGAAAATATAAAAAAATATTGTAATATATTTATATCAAAAGGTTTTTATATAAAACAAAAAGATAATATTGTTGTAGATATGGATTTATTTGAATTATTAAATAATCTATCAAGCACAATAAATAAAAATAAAGAATATAAAAAAATATCGGATAATATTAATTATGAGAAATTAAACTTAATGGGATATAATGAGGAATTAATAAAAAATTTAAATAAGATTTCAGATAAAGATTTAGTGAAAATTTTAAAACGCGATTTAAAAGAATGTGCAATTGCATATGTGGCACAACAATATAAATCTACTATAATACTGGGAGGAAGTATAATAGAAACGATCTTAACTTATATTTTAAAAAATAGTGGTATAAAAAAATATGAATTTGATATTAATAGTAAAAAAACAATAATAAATTTAGATAGAATGGGAATTGAACAAATGCTATATGTGGCTAAAGAAGAAAAATTAATAAATAATACTATATATCATTTAGACCATTATGTAAGAGAGTATAGAAATGCAATTCATCCTGCTGTTGAAATAAGGAAAAAATATTCAATTAATGATAGAAATGCGACAATGATATGGCAAATATTAAAAGAAACAATTTTAACAATTTTTTAGTATTATTAATAAATCTATTAATAATTCGTTAAATCGCATTGTAAAAATACTAAAAGGTGCTATAATAATTAGTCAATAAGGAGGACTTTGTTATGCAAAATAATGAAGAAATAGAATTATCATCAATACAAGCAACGGCTTATTGGTGGATCAATCTTATTAGAAGTAAAGTTAAAGAAATACTGATTGAAGAATCATCAGATAAAAACAACACAAAATTTGCAAAAATATTTTGTGATTTTACAGAAGTTGATTGGAGAAACTTATATTTACAATTAGTAGATTGCATTACTGAAGATGTAAATAATTATGTTCCAAAAGGAAATGTTTATGGTATTGATTCATTTAGTCAAGACACTGATAAAGGTGGGCATAATAGAATTAATAACGCGATATCCAAAATACTTCAAAAGTCTATACCAGATATTCGTCTTGCTAGTAATAGTTCAAAAGACTGGGTAATTTATACGAATATGTTTGGCGCAAGTGTTTTGTATAAATCATGTGGTGTATCTGATTTATCGACAAAATATGAACCTAGTTATGTTTTAACAGGCGATGAAAATGAATTAGATTTTTATAATCAAGTTATATCAACCATAGCAGTTCTTCAACAAAAAAATTGCAATTTTCATTCACTTCCTTTATTAAGAAGCGGATTTTGTGATGAATACAAAAGGCTTTATCCATCTGATGAAACTTTAGATGAAATTAGAGATCATTTTAATAAAACTTTTGATAAAGCCTCAGATAGAGATATTATTTTGGGAAGAAGCTGCAAAGAAAGATATTTTGCTAATTTTAGAGATTTTGATTATGTAGGACTTGAAAATTATATGGAATTAGCTGAGCACTATGCAAGAATAATATTGCAAATAAAAAAGGCTCCTGAAGGTCAATCGTTAGTTAAAAAAATTCGAAGAAATAAAGATGATAAAAAGCATTAATAAACTGTTCAACTTTTAGTGTTCAGTTCATTATCGATCAATATCATCTTTTTCTTTGTTTAAATCATATTCTTTACTGAATTTATAAGTTTCATTCAAATCATTAATTGTGTCATCTTCAATAACACCATGCTCGTATAAATCTCTTGAAAATTCACGATATTTATCTCTATCTTTTCTATTAAATAATCTGTTTTTTAAAAATGCAAAATATTTTATAGGATTCTGTATATTTATTGAAATGACTGACGGGTGGTGACTCCCTCACTATGCTCCATAAAAAAAACACCAAATGGTGTTTGTATTTTCAATGGAGCAATTACAAAATTATACAACTTGGAGAGATAATAAATTGTGTGTAATAATGTTTTCAAGAAATAAAGATTTCTTTAAAGTGTTAGAAGAAATAAAAAATACAATGCCACAGGAAGAGAATTATTTAAGTTATAAAGAAATAGATAAAAATGAATTTGAATTAAAATTAAAATCTAAAAATAATGATGGGCAAATTTTAAAAATAAGAATATATGCTTTTGATTTATCTATATGATTTAAGAACGCAAAATATTTTATTATTTTTTAGAAACTTTTTAATAATTTATAAAAGTATTTATTGAGTTAATGTTTTCAAATTATAGAAATTTGTGAACACT
>CANNTX010000056.1 GCA_947522695.1 uncultured Bacilli bacterium
TTAAATGGTCCATCAACAATTGTAACTTTAGTTCCAACAGTAAGTTCTTTATCAACATCCATTCTAGTCATACCCATGTTAGCTAAAATTTTGTCAATTTCTTGTGGTTTTAATGGAGTTGGTTTTGCTCCTTTTCCACTTGAGCCAATGAATCCAGTAACTCCTGGTGTATTTCTTACGATATACCAAGCTTCATCAGTCATAATCATTTCAACTAAAATATAACCGGGAAACATTTTTTTCTTTTTTTCTTTAATGCTTCCATCTTTCATTGTTTCTTTAACCGTTTCTTCAGGAACAATAATTCTAAAAATATTATCTTTGAATCCCATTGATTCAGCACGCATTTCAAGTTTTTCTTTAACTTTTGATTCATGTCCTGAATAAGTGTTAACTACATACCATTCTTTTTCCATATATTATAACCCCTTCACTAATGAACTTAGCCATGCAAATAATGCATCTAAACCATAAAAATATAAACCAAATATTACGATAAATATAATAGTTGCTAAACCATATTTAGTTAAATCTTTTTTAGAAGGCCAATTAACTTTTTTAAGTTCAGCTTTTACTTCAGAACTATATGATTTTTTTGGTGTTTGTTTCTTTACTTTTTTAGTTTCTTTTTTAACTGGTTTATTTTCTTTCTTTAATTTTTTGTTAGTAACTTCTGCTTTTTCAACAGTTACTTTTGTTTCTTCTTTTTGTACTTTAGCTGTTTTTTTACTTGCATTTTTCTTTTTTACATCTTTTGCCATAATATCTCCTTTTTTATTTCAAATAAAAAACGCTTTTTGCGTCAACAAGAATATATCAAAATCTTAGAATAATTGCAATAGTTTTTGAATGATTTATTTAGCAAATTTAAGCGTTTTTTCAACCATTTTGCGATGTTTATCATAATAGTTTTGAATTTGTGTTCTGATTTCTTTACATATTTTTATTTTGTATTCTACTTCTAAATTATCAAATATTTTTGAAAGTTCAAAATTAATAGCTTGTTCTAATGATAAGAATAATTTAGGAAATTTACGTATAACATCAGTTGTAAAATAATCTTCGTATCGTTCACTAAAAGAAAAATTACCAAAACATGAGTTATATATTAGTATGTCTCCACAATCTTCAGAAAATAAACAACCATTATCAAACATCGGTGCTAAAGTAATTCGATTTTTTGATTTTTCAAAAAATACATTATATTCCCATCTATCATATTGACCAAATAAAATATCCACAGAAATAATTTTAAATATTTGCTCAATACATTTTTCATAATCTTCTTTATTCATTAATTTTTTTAATATATTGTTTATTTCTATAAAACCATTGGCATCTAAAAGCGAAATTAATTCATCAAAATATTGATATTTTACTTTTGGCTTTCGATAATTAGCACTAATAAGTCCAATTTCTTCGTCGAATTTGGCTATTTGATGTTTTACAGTATTGACATTTAATTCTTGAAAGATTTTTTCAATTAATAACTCTTGAAATGTATAATTTGACTTAAAGAAAAAAAATTTATTATTTATTTTTAGCCACTTGTTATAACTTTGTAATAACTCAGGATTGATATTAATTTGTTTAGCAATTTTCAAATAATGTTCTTGGTCAAAATAACTATTATTGGGAAAGCAATAATATTCTGTCACGTCTTTTATAGAACTTGTACATAACATTTCACTAATATCAGGCAACTGCAACATATTTAAAACACCCCTTTGCTTGAGGTGTATAATAACATATTTTTTTATTTTTTACAATTTAAAATTTATTTTACATGTTTAAGTGTTTTTTCAACCATTTTACGATGTTCATCATAATAACTTTGAATTTGATTTCTTAATTCTTTATATATTTCTAATTGATATGTTTGCTCTAATCTGTTAAATATTTTAGTTAAATTGAAATTTAAAGTAGCTTCTAAACTTTTAAATAATTCAGGATAATCATTAATTGTTTCAATAGTATGTTCTTCAACTTTTCTACTATTTAAACTAAATGATAAGGTATCAAAGCATGATTCAAAAACGTAAGTACTTTCACTTGATTTTTCTTTAAAAATATTTCCATTGTCAAACATTGGTGTTAATCTTAAATTAGTATTTGAATTTTCAAACATAATATTATAATATTTATGATCAAACTGTCCAAACATAATATCAACTGCCATAATTTTAGATACTAATTCTATATAATTTTGGTAGTCAGTAGCGCTCATTTTAGTTTTAATAATACTATTATAATCTATAACATGGGATGGGACATCAATTTCCGGTAAAATCACTTCTTCATAATTTAAATATTCACAATCTTTTTTTCTAAAATTTTCACTAATAATTCCGGTTTTTCCATTAAAACTAACAATTTCATGATTAACAGTTGGAACATCAAATGCTTTAAAAATTTGTTCCATAAGTAGTTCTTCAAATATATAGTAATGTTTAAAATAATAATATTTATCATTAATTAAAAACCAATTATGATATATTTCTAAATTTGATGGAGTAACATTAATTTTACGTGCTAATTCATTAAGAAATTGTTCGTTTAAGATATCATTATTTCTTATTATGCATCTATATTTAAAAATATCTGGTAGTTTACTTGTATTTAATAATTCATCAATATAGACATCATTTATATTAAATGTTCTCATAATTAAAACACCCCTTTAATTCGAGGTGTATTATAGCATATTTTTAATTAATTTTCAATTATTGATTTTACTTTGTCTTTGATACGATATACCGAATTATATACTTGTTTAATATTTAAATTTAAGATTTTAGAAATATCATTATATGAATAATTTTCTTTAATTAAATTAAATATTTCTTTTTCATGAGGAGACAAAGAAATCATAATGTCATTAACTAAAGTAGTGTAACTTTCATTTGATAGCATTAATTTTTCTGGGTTATATTTAATATCAGGAGTTATTTTTAATAATGTCTCATTACAATTTTCTAAACTAACATTATTTATTTCATCTTTGCTTTTTTTACGTAATTTTTTTCGTATTAATTTTTGAACTCTATAATCTATTACATTTATTATATAAACTGTTAAACTGGCGTCCCTATCATCTCGGTAGGTTGTTAAAGCTTCATTAAGAGCATAAAATGACTCTTGCTTGGCTTCATCTAACTCTATTTTTAATTTAGTTAAAGTATCTTTATTTTTATTTAATACAATTGTTACTAAATAAGAATATTTTTTATATAGTGTTTCATTTACATCTTCGTCATTATCACAAATCATTGATGCTAATTCATTTTCGGAAAACTCCATTAATTTTCAATTCCAAATAGTAAAATTCCGGCTGATACTGAAGCATTAAGGGAATTTACTTTTCCTTTCATTTGGATACTTAGTATTTCATCACAATTTTTTCTTACTAATTTACTTACACCAAATCCTTCTGATCCAATTATTAAACATACTTTATCTGCATAATTTACTTTACGATAATCAGTTCCATCGGCTTCAGCAGCATAGATAAAAAATCCTTTGTCTTTTAATTTATTAATGGCGTTTACTAGGTTATTAACCATTATTATGTTAACTCTTTCTAAAGCTCCGGTACTTGTCTTCATAACTGTTTCAGTTACTAATACTGAACGATCTTTAGGAATAATTATATTTTTAATTCCTCTTGCTTCACAGGATCTAATTATAGCTCCAAAGTTGTGAGGATCTTCTAAATGATCTAACATTAAAACAAAGGTATCGTCAGTAATGTCATCTATATTTCCATATTCATAATCTAATATTTCAAAAATTATTCCTTGATTATTTTTTAACATTTTATCCATTAATTTAGGATCTGTTAAAACATATTTTATATTATTATCTTTTATTTTTTTAATTATTTCTTGATCTTTAAAATTTGTTGATAATAGAACTTTTCTTATTTTAGAAGGCTCTAATTCATTAAAAACGTTTTTTCCACATACTCTCATAAAATCTTCTCCATTATTTCATTTAATCTATTTTTATCATTTTGATATAAATAACCTATTAAACATTCAAAACCAGTGGCTTTATGATAAGTTACTATATCATTATTTTTACTACGATGCATTTTGGCGTTACGACCTTTTTTTACAATATCTAATTCAGCTTCTGTTAAGATATTTTCTTGTTCTAATTTTTCTAAAAGTTTTCGTTGACTTTTAGCACTTACAAAATTAAGACTTTCAGTTTGAAGGTCATTAACATTTTTTATTCCTTTATTAATTAAATGATTACGAACTATAAGTTCATATACAGCGTCTCCCAAGTATGCAAGGATTAAATATTCCATAAACATCACGGTTATAATATAGCATATTTAATTAAAAAGAAAAAGAATTAAATGGAAATAATTCTTATATTAATTTTTCAATTAGTTCTTTATTACGTAGTAGTCTTGGTTCATTTGGATTATATTTTAAGG
>CANNTX010000057.1 GCA_947522695.1 uncultured Bacilli bacterium
GTATTTGTGATAATTTAAAAAGTGAAAATGAAGGATATCATGAAAATAATTTTTATGGAACTTCAGTTATAGGTCCTCTACTTATTAGAAATCCTCATTTAACTAATATGATTGTAAAAGATATTTTAGAGAAAAATAATCTTGTTTACCATGATGATGAATTTAAATTATTAAATGATGCTTATAATGAGTATATTAAAAATTTTTATAGTTAATTTAAATATCAAATAAATAAAAACCCGTTTTAGGAAAATGGGTTTTTATTTAGACAATTATATAAAAGCTCTGCAGAGTTTCTGCAGAGCTTATTTAATAATCCAAATTGGTTTTGTATCTGAGCCAATATTTTCAATTAAATTATTTTTTCTCAAACTAGTTAATGCAGTCCTTACTTTACTATTTTTAATTCTTAATTCTTCATTCATAAGGGGATAAATATAATCATTAATTTCATAGCAATAAATACCTCACGTTACAATTGAATTGTAAAATTGAAGTAATTATGCTACAATGTATTTGTAAGGGAAAACTTACATATAATAAAAAGGAACATTTAGTTTTGCTATGCTGAATGCCTATCCCTTAAAATTTTAGGTTATGACATTTAATCACATTTTTTATGATTAAGTGTCTATTTTTGTATGATGTAAATCATAGTTGTTATTAAAAACAGCATGATGCAGATATATCGTAAAATACTTATTATAAATTTTCTTTTACTCATATATACACCTCCTCATCTTCTTTTTGTTTTAAAATGAGGATAGACACCCAGCAACTAATTGTTCCTTAGGAGGTATTATACTACTCATGTAATTCATAAACAAGCGAACTATTAAAAAAATACATAAAAAAACCACTTAATTTAAAGTGATTTTTTTATTTAACAAACACAATCTACATAACAATCATTTAAGCATCTAATTATACAACAACAATTTAAATTCATAGTAAAGAAACTATTTGTTGCAATATATGGTTGGCTATTACAACAACTTTGATCTGGATTTATAGCAAGTACTCTAAATGTACAACAATTCCCTTCTAACTTTTCTACTCTAAATACATTTGAACATCCATCACATGAACTATTTAAAGATGGATTTGAACAAGTTGCATTTGAATCTTTTGATGTTGGCATACTTATAGGTACACCATTACCACAGCAAGTATATAACATTACTGGTCTGGTATTACATACTAAGCAATTTGTTCCTCCACCAAGCATAGGTCTATCACATGAATCTAAGCAATTATCAGGACAGGCATTTTGTTGAAGAAGTAAAATTACTTTTAATATTTCAGCAATACAACTTTTATTATTTGAATCATTGTTATTATTACACATAATATTTCACCCTTTCATTATTTCTCAATATATTTTATGTTTAACTTATAAATTAGTGATTTTATTTTTAGGGATTTTTTAGTATAATTAATACAGGTGATAAATTTATGTGGTGGCAATATTTAATAATATTTTCTGTATTATTTATAATTTCATTAGTAATCGTTAAATTAAATAAGAAAAATTTTACTTTTGAAATTAATAAATTAGTACAGGCTTTAGGTGGAAAAGATAATATTCTTGATTATGAAGTTAATGTATCAAGATTAAAAGTAACACTTAAAGATATTACATTAGCTGATAAAGATGCTATTACTAAGTTAGGTGCTAAAGGAATAGTTGAAATTGAAAATCAGTTAAAAATTATATTTGGACCTAATGCTAAAACATTAAAAAAATACATAAGTGAAATGAAGTAACTTATGTATTTTTATTTTATTTAATAATAATTTTATAAATATTCTTTTTACCTTTTTTAAGAATAATTTCACCATTAAACTCAGCATTAGGATCAATTACTTTTTCATTGTTAACTGTTATACCACCTTGAATAATTAATCTTCTTGCTTCACTTTTTGATGTTAATAATTTAGATTCAACTAATAATTCTATGATGTTATGATTACTTACTTCTATGGTTGGCATTTCATCTGTAACTTCACCTTTAAAGATTTTCTCACTAGTTTCTTTTGCAGATGTTGCAGCATCTATTCCGTGAATATCTTTTACGACTTCAAACGCTAAAGTTTTTTGTGCTAATCTTTCCTCTGGTTTTTCATTAAATTTCTTTTCAATATCTTCAATTTCTTCTTTAGTTAAGAATGTAAATACTTTTAAATATTCAATAACTTTAGAATCATCAGTATTAATTAAATATTGATAAATTTTATAAGGTGAAGTTTTTTCAGCATCTAACCATAAAGCATTTCCCTCACTTTTACCGAATTTCTTACCAGTTGCATCTAAAATTAAAGGCATTGTAAAGCCATATACTTCTTTATTATCCATTTTTCTAGCAAGTTCAATACCTGTTGTAATATTTCCCCACTGATCAGATCCAGCAGCTTGTAAAGTACAATTATAATTTCTATTTAAATATACAAAATCATATCCTTGCATTAATGTATAAGAAAATTCAGCATAAGTAATTCCTGTTTCTAATCTACGACTAATTATATCTTTGCTTAACATATAATTAACATTGATATATTTTCCTATATCTCTTAAAAAATCTAGGAATGTAATATCCTTCATCCATTCATAGTTATTAACTATTTGAGCTTTTCCTTCTAATAATTTATTAACTTGTTTTTTTAATCCTTCTATATTTTTAGCAACAGTTTCTTTAGAAATTATTTCTCTTTCAGCTGTTGGTCTAGGATCACCAATTAATCCAGTTGCTCCACCAACTAATATGATTGGCTTATGTCCATGTCTTGCTAATCTTTTAGCAGTTACAAATGAAGCATAATGACCAATATGTAAAGAATCAGCAGTAGGATCTGTTCCTAGATAAAATGTTAAAGATTCATTATTAAGTTTGTCTTCTAATTCAGGTGAGCTTATATCTTTTACTACACCTCTCCATTTTAATTCTTCAAAAAATGTCATAATTATTTCCTCCTTATTTTTTAAACAAAAAAAGTTCATTAATCTAAGGGTGCAAATTAGCACGGTACCACCTTAGTTTATGAACTTTATTCATACTCTTATTAATCGTAACGAGATTTATTCGATTTAGCTCTAGGGTTGTAAGGCCTTTCATCGCTAACAAGGTTATTATATCAAATAGATTTTGTTAATGCTAGAATTATTTTTTACTTTTTAAAGCATTTAAACGATTTAAATAATCTTGTTTGGTCATATGAACTTCGTCTTTTACATTATTATCTATTTTTTCTTCTAGTTTATCTTGAACTTTGAGTTCTTCTTTTTTGTCTTCTTCTGTATGTTTCTTTTCTTCATTAACTATATTTTCATTTGATATTGTATTGCTAACAGTCGGATTATTTTCTTTAATATTATTTTGCATCTCTTCTAAAGTAGATGAATAATCTTTCTTGATAACATTTTCTAAAGCTTTATCAACATCTTTATCTCCAGTTAATTTCTTATTTTTAGGATTAACTTTATCAGTTGTTACTTTAGCACCTAATAATTTTATTAATTTAATTACATCATAAATTATTACACCCATAGCAGGTAGTAACACTACTAAAAACCATCCTGCTTTACTAGCTACTATAAATTGTACTCTACCTAATTGTGGTATTTTAAACGCTACTTTACCTAATACATTTTCATATTTAGCAGTACTTGAATCTGCTACGGGATTATAATCACCCTTAGTTACATATTCATATCTTCCATTAACAATTTTTATATCTTGAACACGGTGAGTTACAGTTAATCCTTTACTTATTGAACTAGTAGATTCAAATGTAATAACATCACCAACTTTTATATCTTCTGGACTTTTAACCGCAACATTTACAACTACATCATATACATGAATTGCGGGCTCCATACTACCAGATATAATAGTATATAAACTTACTTCAGGCTTAAATTCTGGATCATTCTTATACTTTTGTATGGTAAATAAATAATAAAGTAAAAATGCACCTATAATGACTAATAATACAATAGAAGCATATGATAAAACTTTACCAATATAATTTAATATTTTTTTTACTTTTTTAAAAGTAGATATATTTTCATTTGTTTCATTATTTTTTAAGTTAGTTTTTTCTTCTACTTGTTCCATAATTAACCTACTCTCTATTCTACTAAAATTATATAATATAAAAATAGAAAATACAATATAAAAAAATGAAATAAAAAAAGCCTCTTGCGAGGTTTTTATTTTAATTAAGCTCTTGGTGATCCGTCAGCAGTAGTTGTAACTTTTAA
>CANNTX010000058.1 GCA_947522695.1 uncultured Bacilli bacterium
GTTTTATCCATAATTCCAATACCAATAAGTGTAATAATTAACATTGATAATGGAGTAAAAGATGCAAAGTTAGAAACTGCATTACTAAATATAATCTTTAATCCATGTAAACTAAATAAATTTTGACTTGAAACTAACTCTCTAACATAAGTACCATTATTAGATATTTTATTATACGTAGTAGTTACATTAAATAAATTTAAAACACCACTTAATACTATAATAGCAAATATTAATAAACAATAAGAAAATATCGGATGTAAACTATGTTTATTTCTAATCTTTTTTATCCTCTTCATTAACTATTCTCCTTAATTTTTTTTCAAATTCTAATCTATCCATCATAATTTCATGATTACAATTTACACATTTAATTTTAATATCTACACCTGTTCTAGTAATCTGCCATAAATTTTTTCCACAAGCATGATCCTTTTTCATAACAACGTAATCATTAATTTTATATTTCATATTAATCATCCAAATCTATATTTAATAATTCAAAAATTCTATTTAAGTCTTCTTGTCCATTAAATGGAATTACAATTTTATTATCGGTAACATTTACACATACCCCTAATTTTTCTTTTAAAGAATTCTCATAAATTCCATATTTATTAACTTTAATAGATTGTCTTGTCATTGGTTTTCTTTTAGGAATAGACATATCTGAACTGCTTATTTCCTCAAGTTCTCTAACAGTTAATTTTTCATTAGCAACCTTATTCGCTAATGTATTAACAACTTCTTCATCATCTATTTTAGATAAAACTCTAGCATGTGAAGCACTTATATCTTTGTTATTAATCATTTCTTTAACCGGATTAGGTAAATTTAAAAGTCCCAATGCATTTGTAATATATGATCTACTTTTTCCAAATTTTTTAGCTACTTCTTCTTGACTCATACCTGTATTTTCAATATATTTTTTAAATCCTTCTGCTAGTTCTAAAGGTGACAAGTCCTCTCTTTGAATATTTTCTAAAATAGCAATATCCATCATTTCTTGATCAGTAAAATCTTTAACAACAGCCGGAATCGTTTCCTTACCTGCTAATCTACTAGCTTTAGTTCTTCTTTCTCCAGCAACCAATTCATATCCTTTAATACTTTTTTTAACAATAATTGGTTCCACTACTCCATGTATTTTTATTGATTCAGCAAGTTCATTTAAGGCTTCTTCATTAAAATAAGTTCTCGGTTGATATGGGTTACTTCTAATTTCTGAAAGTTTAATTTGTTTAATTTCATCATTGTTACTAGCAGTATCAACAATATTTTGTTCAAACGCATCTAAATCAACATTTTCACTTCCAAATAATTGCTCTAACCCTTTACCTAAAGCCCTTCTTTTATTCTCCATCTCTTTCTATAACCTCCTTAGCTAAATTCATATATGCAAGTGCTGCTCTACTATTAGGTTCATATTCATTAATTGGCATACCATGACTTGGTGCCTCAACTAATCTAATTAATCTTGGAATTATAGTATTAAAAGTTTTATCTTTAAAATATTTTCTTACTTCTTCAACTACTTCATATCCTAAATTTGTTCTTGAATCTAAAAGAGTTAAAAGTACACCTTCTATTTTCAAATTAGGATTTAATCTAGTTTGAGTCATAATAATAGTGTTTAAAAGTTGACTAATTCCTTCAAGCGCAAAAAATTCACATTGAACAGGAATAATAACAGAATCACTAGCAACTAAAGCATTAGTTGTCAAAACACCTAAAGAAGGTGGACAATCAATTATTATATAATCATAATTATCTTTTACTTCACTAAGTGCATTTCTAAGCTGTTCATTCTTTTTAAATTCAGAATCATTATGTCCTTTTTCTAATAACTCATAATCAATACCAGCTAAATTAATAGTAGCGGGAATTATAGAAAGTAAATCAAAACTAGTCTTTTTAATAGCCTTTTTAATCGGACTATCCCCATTTAATACATCATAAATACTGGCTTTAATTTCCCCTTTATTTACACCTAAACCAGTAGTAGTATTACCTTGAGGATCTAAATCTATAATTAAAGTTTTTTTACCCAATTTACCTAATGAAGCTGCTAAATTAATACTTGTAGTAGTCTTCCCAACTCCACCTTTTTGATTAACTAAAGAAATTATTTTTGTCATATTACCACTCTTTTTCTATCACTTTTTATTTTATCATATATAACCAAACTTGTGTAAAAAAATGTTCTTTAAATAACAAAAAAAGAACATTACTTTTCAGTATTGTCCTTTTTCTTTTTAGTTTTAACTACTTTTTCTTCTTTTTCACTGCTAACTTCTTGTTCATCTTTTGGTAAATGTCCATTAGCAACTAAATAATCTATTTCTTCTTTTGTTAAAGTTTCTTGCTCTAGTAAACTTTCAGCAATTAACTTTAATAAATCCATATTTTGCTTAATAATTTCGGTTGCTTTAGCATGACATTCATCAATAATTTTACGCATTTCCATATCAATCTCATTAGCAACTTCATTAGAGAAATTATGTGATTTATTATAATCTCTACCTAAGAAAACACTTCCTTCTTGTTGTTCAAATTGTAGTGGTCCTAAATCACTCATACCATATTCAGTAACCATCGCTCTAGCAATTTTAGTAGCCTTTTCAAAGTCATTATGTGCTCCAGTAGTTATTTCACCAAACACTAACTCCTCAGCAGTTCTACCACCAAGTAAACCAGTTATTTCTTCTAATAAATCAGTTTTAGTAGAACAAATCTTTTCTTCACTTGGAATCATCATATTATATCCACCAGCAGAACCTCTAGGGATAATTGTAACTTTTTGAACTACATTAGCATGTTCTAATTTAAGTCCAATAACAGCATGTCCTGCTTCATGATAAGAAACTAATTTTTTATCATTTTCACTATATTTTCTTGATACCTTAGCAGGTCCCATTAAAACTCTATCAGATGCTTCATCTATTTCTGCCATTCCAATAGCTGGTAAATTTCTTCTAACAGCAAGAAGTGCTGCTTCATTAAGTAAGTTTTCTAAATCAGCTCCACTATATCCAGGAGTACGTTTAGAAATATTTTCTAAATTAACATCACTACCAAAAACTTTATTTTTAGCATGAACATTTAATATAGCAAGTCTTTCCTTTTGATCAGGTAAACTTACAGTAACTTGTCTATCAAATCTTCCTGGTCTAAGTAGTGCTGGATCAAGAACATCAGGTCTATTTGTAGCTGCAATAATTATTATTCCTTCATTAGCGCCAAATCCATCCATTTCAGTTAATAACTGATTTAATGTTTGTTCTCTTTCATCATGTCCGCCACCTAAACCAGTACCTCTTTGACGTCCAACTGCATCAATTTCATCAATAAAAATTAAACATGGAGCAGTTTGCTTAGCTTGTTTAAACATATCTCTAACACGAGATGCACCTACACCTACAAATAATTCTACAAAATCAGAACCACTTATATAGTAGAAAGGAACATTTGCTTCACCAGCAACAGCTTTAGCAAGTAATGTTTTACCAGTTCCTGGAGGCCCTACAAGTAATACACCTTTAGGAATTCTAGCACCCATTTTTTGAAACTTCTTTGGATTCTTTAAGAAATCAATTAACTCAGCAACTTCTTCTTTTTCTTCAGTTAAACCAGCAACATCACTAAAATGAGCTTTAGCTTCTTCACTTAATTTAGCTTTACTTCTACCAAAATCCATACTATTATTATTACTCTTACCTAATTTAGTAAGTAACCATAACATAGATCCAACTAATAACACAGTAGGAATTACATTAAGTAATACTCCTCCAATATTATTTCTTTCCGGATTTTCTC
Source organism: uncultured Bacilli bacterium (assembly GCA_947522695.1). Lineage (GTDB taxonomy): Bacteria > Bacillota_I > Bacilli_A > RF39 > UBA660 > CAG-533. The sequence goes on from CANNTX010000058.1 coordinate 3,817, forward strand.
CAGTAACCAAAGTAATATTATTACTTTCGGCATACTCAGTAACTCTATTTACTACTGATTCAGATAAAGGTGCATTAACCTCAAAACTTTCTTTATCTGAATATCCATTTAAAGTACCAGTAATATAATAAATACCAGCACCACTCTTAGCAGTTATTTCTAATTTATTAACATCCTGTTTGTCTAATTCAGATATAAATTGATCATAAGTAAACACATTAACTTTGTATTGTGATAATTCATAAAATGTCATAATACCAACAATAACTAATAACAATACTAAGTAAGGCATACTTTGTTTAATATAATTATTATTATTTTTTTTCATCATTATTCTCCTTTTTTATATACTTGATTATTATATCATACTCTTCATTAATTTGCCTATCAAATTTACTCTTTTTAACACCAGGTATCCACAAAATTTTTCCA
>CANNTX010000059.1 GCA_947522695.1 uncultured Bacilli bacterium
TAGCTGATTTATTAGATGAACTAGCAAAGTTAACTAAAATTAAACCAGAAGTTAATCTTATAGTTGAAATGCCTATTGCTGATTTTAGAAAATATAGTGAAGAAAATATTGAAGAAACATTTGATCAATTTGACAGATTAAATAGTTATATAACAATAAAATTAGATAATTATAGAAAATATTTTGATTCAGATTTTGATTTTACATTTAATTTTGCATATATTCGACTAATAAAAAGAGATGAAAACCATAAAAACGATTGTTTATTAAGATTATTTAAGGAAAATAATTTATTAGGAAAGTCTATTCAAATTAATTATGATTTAGATAAAGTATTTATTGAATTACCACTATATTATGTCTTTGAATACGATATAGTTAAACAAGCTATTATTAATTGCTTAAAGAAACAAGAAATAAAAGATAAGTCAAAATTATTAGAGTTATAAAAAATTATAGGAGAAATAATGGAAAATATTGAAAAAATAAATAAAATCGCAGCAAAAGAAGTTGAAATCCAAAATAAAACATCTGAAATAATAGAAAGAAAAACAAAATTTAAAATGCAAATTGCTAAATTAATGGATAAATTTGAACAATCTCAAAATGCCCTAAAAGATGAACTTAATACATTGATTCAAGAACATGATAGTATGTTAGATGATACATTAACAGTTAATTTATATGATTTTGTTAAAGAACTTTCTAAACAATATGGTATCGTTGACGCTAAGGTAGCACTAAATATTTGGATGAACAGATCATCAAATATTACCGAGCAACAACTTATCGAAAGTATTAATAATGAAGAAAGGCTATCAGCCAGTCTAAGAATTGTATTACCATCTATATCAAAACAAATAGAGTTTAGATATTTAAATGTTTATATTTCAAAAAGAGATGCTATTAATATTAATGATGTTGCCATGAATATTTACATTAGAGACGAAAGTAAGCAATTAGCCTCATCTAAAGTAATGAATATAAATTATGATTTAGAAAATGTCACGGTAGTGGTACCAATTAAAGAAGTTATTGTTGAAGATGAAAAATCAAAAAATGCTTTATTCAATTGTGTTGCAAACGAAGTAAAAGATAAACCAAAAAATCTTATTAAATAATATGAAATATATAAATTTTATTAAAAACATGTTAAAATAATATACATGGAAGAAATATTAAATAAAGCAGAAATTATATATAATTATTTAAATACTAAAGATAGTATTAGTAAAAGTGATGTTATCCTAGGTTGTGGATCTATCGATACGACCATTGTTGAAGTAGTAAAAGAATTAGATGATAAATATAACTTTAAAACAATAATTTTTAGTGGTTATAAAGGAAAAGGCTCTCTTGGCAAAATAAAAACAAGCGAAGCAAGAAGGTTTAAAGAATATGCTCTAAAATTAGGCATTAACAATTCTAAAATAGTGTTAGAAGAGCATGCTAAGACAACTAAACAAAACATTATAAAATCATTAAAAAAGGTTGATTATAAAAGCTTAATAATAGTTCATAAACCATATGCTTTAAAAAGAACTAAGTTAATATGTCAAAAATATAATATCAATTGTAATGTAACATCAGTTAATCTTTCATTAAGAAAGTACATAAATAAAGTAGTTAAAGAAAATAATATGTCTGAATCAGATGTTATAAATGAAATAGTTGGTGAAATATTTATGTTAAAGCACTATAAATTATTTGGTTTACCTAAGATAGAAATAGATGATAATGTATTAGAAGCTTATAAATATTTAAAAAAGAAAGGATATCGTAAATATACAATTTAAGATATAGAAGGTTAGTCATGCAATATTTTGATAATAATGAAAATTTAAGAAGTGAACTTAGAGATGTTTACTATACTTATAATAATGAAACATTTAAATTTAAAAGTGATCTAGGAATATTTTCTAAAGATAAAATTGACGAAGGAAGTAAAATATTAGTAGAAACATATATAAAATATGGTAAAGATAATGTTAAAGGTTTAGATATGGGTTGTGGTGTAGGCTTTATTGGCATAATGTTATCTAAGTTAAAAAATATAACTTTTGATATGGTTGATGTTAATAATAGAGCTATTCACTTAACCAATATGAATATAAAATCAAATAAAGTAAAAGCAAACGTATTTGTAAGTGATATGTATGATAAAATTAATGATAAATATGATTTAATTATAACTAATCCACCTATTAGAGCAGGTAAAGGAGTATACTTAACAATACTTAATTCTTCTTTTAATTATCTTACTGAAAATGGAGAATTATGGTTTGTAATGCGTAACAATCATGGTGTTAAAACAGTTGTATCTGACTTAAATAAAGAACATCATGCAGAAATATTAAAAAGAGATAAGGGCTATTATGTAGTAAGGGTAACAAGATGAAAGCAGTATTTTTAGATATCGATGGTGTGTTAAATTCTGATGAACATACCGCATTTATAAAATCTTTTGTAACATATAATGATAATATGATTGAACCATTTGATGATGAATGTTTATATAACTTAAAATATATAGTAGATGAAACAGATGCTAAGATAATAATTACATCTATTTGGCGCTTATTTCCTGAATATTTAAATTTATTAATGAATAAACTAGAAGAATATGGTTTAGATAAGAATGTTATAAGTCTAACAATTAGTAATAAATACAAAGATAAGTTACAAGAAATAGCTGTAAAACTAAAAAAATTGGGTATAACTGATTATGTAGTTTTAGATAACGATAATACATTAAATTTAGATCGACATATTATTACGAATAATGCAACTGGTTTAACTGAAATAGATGCTAAACAAGCAGTTAAAATTCTTACATATAATGAAGAAATACCAAGAAAATATAATAGATAATTAGTCAAACACAATTACATCATAGTGTTTGTTTTTTTAAATAATAAATCTAAATAAATGATTGATATTTAATATATTATAAATTATTATAGATATATAAGATAATTTAATATGAGAGGACATTTATGGAAAATGAAAGAGAATTAGAACTTATAAAAAAAGGAGAGAAAAAGTCAGCAAACAATCTTATTTTTCTTGTTTTTTTGTTATTGATCTTAATAATCAATATATTTTTATCAAAAAAAATCAATTATAGCAATGAAATATCAAGCCTTATTATAAGTTTGCTATTAATTTTATTGTGGCGTAGCAAAGACAAAATAATTAGAACAAAATATATTAAACAGGCTCTAATAGAAAAATATTTCAAAGAAAATGTTAAATTTAATAAAAGAAAATCAGAAATTATTGGTAATAAAAAGAATTTAACATGGGTTAAAGAAGATTGTATTTATTCAGCAACAATAAATTCGTACAATTTTCAATGCAATTTAAAAAGCTATTTCCAGGAAATATGCAGAAGAGGACGTTTAATTGATGACAAAGTAGATCACACATTTGTTGAAAAAATATCTTCGTATAATATTTATGAATATGATTTATCAAACCATAAAACCATTGTTTTAGATGAAAATACAAAAATTAATATGGAAAACAAATTTAATATTCGTATATCAATCAATGATAAAATTATAACTATTGAGAAAAAAACAATGCTAGAGCATTACAATAAAGAAATGGCAAAAATTGATGTAAAATATATCGATTTTTACTATGATAACATAATAAAAGAAATCATATAAAATTACTATTGTACAAATTATTAAAATTTGATATTATGAATATGTAAGGAAAACTTACATAAAATAAAAAGGAACACTTAATTTTGGATTGTTAAGTGATTACCTATAATAAGTTATATCACCAAAACCCCGTGTTTATGGTGTTTTTATTTTAACACATTCATTTTAATAATGATGTAGAATAAAATAAAAATAATTATAAATAAATTAAATATTATAAAATAAAAAAGTTTTTTATTCACATTAACCACCTCTTTCTAATATCTAATACAAGAATAGAGGCAATCACCTAAACAATTAAATGTTCCTTAAGGAATAGAATATCAGAATATCAATTGCCAAGTCAATATAAAACACGAAATTTCATTTAAAGAATAATTTCCTTAAAAAATAATTTTGTGTTTTTTATTTATATATGATAGAGTATAACTTACTTAAGGGGAATAAATATGTTTTGGAGTAATTTATTTAAAAAGAAAAATAAAATATTTAA
>CANNTX010000060.1 GCA_947522695.1 uncultured Bacilli bacterium
GTTAATATAGTTGATCCACTTTTAATTGGTGATGGTGCATATAAAATATATCTGTTTCCATTTTTACCCATTTGTGTTAAACCACTATTAATAGTTGCATTTGTTACAGTGATATTTCCTGATGTAGCATAAGTTACATCTACACCTTCAATAAGATCACTTGCATTTAATTTAATATATATTTTAGTTGTATTTCCAACTTTAACTGTATTAGTTCCTGAAATACTTGTTGTTGCTGATGCAGCATATACATTGCCCGCAAATAGGATAGCAAGCACAAGTATTAATAAATTTTTTATCTTTCTCATATAATCCTCCTAATTAAATATCTTCTTACATAGATATACTATGTCAGTAATATCAATTTTATTATCATCATTCATATCAGCTGCTATTGTTTCATATTCACTTAAACTTATTTTGCCAAACATTTTATTAGCCATTCTAACTACATCTGAAATATCTAATCTTCCTGATGGGTTAACATCACCTTTAACTATAAATAAGAAATCTTTAACAACTAAATCATTATTGATTATTTGTAGTCTACTACCTGTACCAAGGTTACTTCCAAATAAGTTTATAGTTCTTAAGAATCCATAATTACTTACTAATTTTTCAACTATTGATACATCTAAACTTGCACCAGAATAAATAATCATTTCTTTAGACATATTTATTTGAAAATCTTTTTTATCAGAATCATTTCTAACATCTAGTTTAAGATTATCAATAATATATTTTCTTACATAATTACTTGCTTCTTCAAATCTGTTTAATGCTTCTGTTTGATATTCTTTAGTATATTTTTTAATACTTGCTATTTTAATTTTAGAATCAATATTATTAAATCTTGTATTTAACTTATTACTTGTTAAATCTATTTCATCTATTAATTCATATAATTTATTATTTCTATTTGTAATGCTTGCATCACTTGTTAAATCTGTATTATCAACTATTTCTTTAACTTTCTTTTCTAAAATAGTTTGATATTTACTTTCTAATTTGTCATATAATTTATAATAATCTTTCTTTAAAGTACGATAATAATTTCCAAAGTAATCTTTAAATAAATCATCATAATCTTCTAAATGATAATCATTATAAATTTCCATAAATTCATCAGATTTATTAAATAACTTATTAACTATATCTAATTCATAAACATAGTCAAATTTATCAATTACTTCATCAATAGTGTATTTATCAACATTATCATATACATAGTTAAATCCATCACTATAATATATTTTTCCTAATGTTGTTATACTTGATTTATTATATTTAGCTAATTCTCTAATAGCAATAAATACGTCTAAATTACCATTAACTCCATAATCTTTTCTTTCTTCTAAATAAGTTTTAGTTATTTTAAGTGTTTCTTTATAACTATTATAATTATTTAAAAGTTTTTCTTTTAATGCTTCTAAATCATCAGCAGCCTTAGTTTCTCCACTACTTCTTAATTTACTTATTGTCTTATTTAAGTTAGTTTCAAAATCTAAAGAATTAATACTTTTAACAAAGTCTCTATTAACTAATTTTTTGGTTGCATTTTTATTTGTATCAGACCAATTTATTAAATCCCCTAGTAACTCATTTACACTTACTTTAGATGAATTAATTCTATTTACTACTTCTTCTTCAGTATATGTAAGTGCACTTACATTAATAAATAAACATGCTATGATGCTAAATATTAATATCTTTACTTTTCTCATACCTATCACATCCTTACACATAAAGTATATAATAAAATTAGCGAGAAAACAATAACAAAACATTAAAAAAATAACAAGTTCATTATTATTGTTATTAATTAATTTCACCTAGTGTATAAATATCACCATTAATTTTACTACGTCTATCTATTTCTTTATTAATAAAATCTTCTATTAATTTAATATAAGTATTATTTTCATCATATTTAGTTAAATCAGTAACTATTTTTTGATATTTTTTAGGTATCATATTATCTTGAGATAAAAATAAAACTTTTTTATCTTTAATTTTAGATAACCATCTAAGTTCTAATGATAGTCCAAAAGATGGTTTATATAAATCTACTATTACTAAATCAGCATTTTTAATTAAGTCTTTAGCATATTTAGTTTTATTATTATCACTATAAGGCAATATAACATTTTGCATTAAACATACACTACTACTTAATACTTTTTTATATATTAAATTTTCATAATCAAATTTATTTGAATGCATAAAATAAATATTTAGTCTTTCCATATTAATCACTATAAAAATATTATCATAAATTTAGAATATTTGCTATAATATTTTCAAGTTTGAAAGAGGTGCTTATGGAAACTATTGGAATTATTTGTGAATACAATCCATTTCATAATGGTCATGTTTATCATATTAATAAAATTAAAGAAATGTATCCTAACTCAATAATTATTTTATGTGTTAATGGATATTTTGGAGAAAGAGGCGATATTAGTATTCTGTCTAAAGAGGATAAAACTAAATTAGCACTTAATAATAGTGTTAATATAGTTGTTGAACTTCCTTTCGTATTTGCATCAAATTCAGCTGATACCTTTGCTGAAGCAAGTGTTAAAATATTAAATTATATGAAAGTAGATAAAATTATTTTTGGTAGTGAATCTAATGATATAGATAAGCTTACAATAATAGCAAAAAAACAATTAGAAGAAGATTTTTCATTAAAGGTTAAAGAAGAAATTAAAAAAGGAATTAATTATCCTACTGCTTTAAATAAAGGAATTGGTATTAATTTAAATAGTCCAAATGATTTATTAGGAGTTAGTTACATTAAAGCTATTATTAAAAATAATTATAATATAGAACCTATTACAATTAAAAGAACTAGTGATTATTTAGATGTAGTAAGTGAAGATAATATAGTAAGTGCTAGTAATATAAGAGAAAAAATTAAAAATAATATTGATGTAAAAAAATATATTAATTATGATCTTAATTTTAATAAGATTAATGAAGAATTATTATTTAAGTTAATTAAATATAAAATTATTACTGATAAAGATTTAAGTAAGTACTTAACGGTTGATGAAGGTATCGAATATAAATTAATTAAAGAGATAAATAATTGTAAAACTATAGAAGAATTAATATGTAAAGTAAAATCTAAAAGATATACTTATAACCGAATTAGAAGAATGCTTATTCATATTTTAATTGGATTAACTAAGGAAGATAGAAATAGTTGTAATATCGAATATATTAAAGTACTTGGATTTGATAATATAGGACAACATTATTTAAGAAATATTAAAAGTGATATATTAATAAGTTCTAAAATACCTGATACTTTTTTAACAAGAAAATATGAACTTGTTTCTTCTAAGGTTTATGATTTAATATGTGAAACAAATACATATAAGTTTGAATTGTCTAATAAACCAATTACAAAGGATTAAATTATAAATGAAAAATATTGATATTAATGAAAGTGATGAAGTTGTAGATAAATTTAGGCATAATTTAGATGTTTATAAAGATTTTAATTACAAAAATAAATATTTTAATTTAAATTTCAAAAGAATAAACACTAAAGATTTAGCTAATCTATTTTATATAAATATTTATGAAAGTGATAAACTGTCATAAATAAAAAATTCCGGTGAGAGTGTAAAAAACTTTGTGTAAAGATACCAATCTATGGTAATAAGACTTTTTTAGAGGTTGATAAATTCAGTCTCTTTTTTATAATCAAATATTATCATAATTTAATAAATTTTCAAATATCAAATTAAACGATCAGGATATAAAATATTAAGTTCATTATAAATCATATCCCAATTAGGATATCTAGTAGTCCATTTTTTCTCAATGTTTTTAGTAGATAAATATAAACATTTCATCAGAGAATTGTCACTAGTAAATACTCCTTTAGTTTTTGTGTATTTGCGATAAGAACGGTTTAAACTTTCAATCGCATTAGTTGTATACATTATTTTTCTTAATTCCTTAGAATAGTTAAATAAAGTACAAATTGCTTCCCAATTATCCTCCCAAACTTTTAAACTTGTTGGATAAGTAGAATTCCATTTTTGTTTTACTTTTTCTAGATTTTCTCGTGCCTCCTTTTCTGTATTTGATTTATATATAGTTCTTAA
>CANNTX010000061.1 GCA_947522695.1 uncultured Bacilli bacterium
AAAACTTTTTTCTTTCTTGCTTCTTCAATAATTTCTTTATCTTTTTTTAAATAGCATCCTTTACCATTTAATTTACCTGTTAAATCCCCTACTATTTTATTATCACTTATAACAATTCTAAGTAGTTCTTTCTTAGGTAATTTTTCATGAGTAAGAACACACATACGCATTGGTACTTTCTTAGTTTTCATTTCCCTCAGCATTAACTTGATCTAATGTCTTAACATTTATACGATATCTTGTTAATCTACTAGCAAGTTTAATATTTATACCTTTCTTACCAATAGCAAGAGATAAGTTTTCATTATTAACAATTGCAAGTGCTTCTCTATTTTTAGTATTATCTATAATGTTTACAATAACATCTTTAGCAGGACTAAGTGCATTAGCAATAAATGTAGCATCATCTTCATCATATTTAATTAAATCTACTTTTTCACCATTTAATTCTTTTAAGATATTTGCAATACGTGATCCTTTTTCACCAATACATGTTCCAATAGCGTCAATATTATTAACTGTACTATAAACTGCAACTTTACTTCTAACACCAGCTTCTCTAGCAACGTTATATAACACTAAAGTTCCATCTGCAAGTTCAGGTATTTCAACTTCAAATAATCTTTTAACAAAATTAGTATTTTTTCTTGAACAAAGGATAAGTGGTCCTTTAGTACTTTCTTCTACTTTTGTTAAATAAACTCTAATTGAAGATCCCATCTTAACTGTTTCACCAGGAATCATTTCACTCTTAGGTAATATTCCTCTAGCACGTCCTAAATCAACATAATAATTTTTATTATCTTCCATAGCAAGCATACCAACCATTATTTCATCTTGTTTTCCAATATATTCATTAACAATTGAAGTACGTTCTGCTTCTCTAATCTTTTGTGTTAATACTTGTTTAGCCGTAGAAACTGCAACTCTTCCAAAATCTTTAGGAGTTACTTCTTGTTTGATTGTTTCTCCAACTTGTGCATCTGGATCTATTTTCTTAGCATCTTCTAGAAGCATTTGAGCATCTTCTGGAATTTCAGGTTCTCCATAAGTAATATTTCCTTCTTCATCAACAATTTCTGGTCCATCAATATAATCATCTACTACTACATAATATGTATAAACTTTAATATCACCAGTATCTTTATTAATTTCTACTTTAACATTACTTTTAGAATGAAAATTCTTTTTATAAGCTGTAATTAATGCTTGCTCCATACTTGCAAAAATATAATCTTCATCAATAACTAAATCTTTTGCCATATTTTTTAAGGCTTTAATAAATTCTTTTCCGTCCATAACTATCCTCTTTCTTTACTTGATATATCAAGTACATATTCTTCTTCTATTAAATCCAACTTATCAATTATTGGATTAATAACATTTGTTGCTTCAACTATTGTATCTAAATCAATTCCATTAACTTTATCTAACACTATTTTTAAGAAATAATAATTATTCTCATTAACAAAATCAACTGAATCAACAATAATATCCATCTTATTCATTGGCTCTGTAATCTCTTTTTTAATAATATCTAACTTTTCTTTCATATGCCTCCTAAATATTAATAAAAGTGGGATATAAAGCCCACTTAAATCTGTAACAACTATATTTTAACACTTATACACTTATATTGTAAAGGAAAAAATTTACTTACCTTAATCTAAAATTCTTTTCTATATTTTCTTTTACGACTTAATCCTTCATAATTATCATATATTCTATTAAATTGTAAATCGTACATATCTAAAAATTTATAATATAAAACTTTTAAATAACTTCTTGATAATTTTATTAATAAATTACAAAATATGATATCTTCATAATTTTTTATTTTATAATTTATTAAATATTTAAATATATTGTATTCTTTTATTGAATATTCACTTACAGGTATTTTATAAATACTTGATTTGTTATTCTTTAAGTTAGAAACTAAAAATAACATTTCACATTTAATATTAAAACTGATTTTATATACATTTAATATTTTATTATTATATTTTTCCTTCATTTTAAGTCACCTCAAATGTTTCCATACAGGAAACATTTGAGGATCTCTTTTCTTTTTATTTTTATTTTTCGGGCCGTCTATTTTACTCGCTTCCGCTCACAGGGACGGCCCTTTAGGAACCAGTTTTCCTATCCCTGTTTTACTTTATATATTCTTCTTTACACTTAGTTTACATAATTATCCGATGCGGAAAGCTGGGGCAAACCCAATAGCACCGACAGCATTAATGTTAGCCGGACCGCCATAGTCATAGACACCAATGAAACGACTGTTAATGTCAGGACTAGGCGAACGAAGCCACCAAGAGGAAGTCGAACCATTGTTCTTTTTTATAACGTTTGACCAGTTATTACTTGTGGTAACTTTTAGATTTGTATAATAATCTAATTGTCTAGTAACATCATAAGCTGTATCCCTTTCATCACTCCATACCTCATGAGCACTTAATAAATATATTTTATCTGTTGAGGTAAAGTTTTCTTCTCCACTTGTACTTCCATGTCCTGATACTACTTTTGTTTCTTTTATTACTTTTCTTAATTCTTCTGGTAATTTATTATAGAAATCTCCATTTGCATATGATCTCATTTCACTTGCTGGCCAGCCATCTACATTCCATCCATATTCATATTGTATTCCTTTATATTCTCCTGATGGATTCATTCTTTTGTTTTCTACTATATCCACAAACTCTACTACAAATCCACAAGCTGTTTGTGAAAAATTTGTACCACCACATTCATCAGGTGTTGTGTTATTTGCCACTCTTACTGTATAACTTTTTCCTTCTATTTCTACTTCTTTTTCGTCACCAATTTTATATTCGTCGGCTCTTCCACTTTTCACATATCTAGCAATCATCTCCCAAGAATCATCAGCAAATGAAACCTCATCATAATTTACAACTACTTTTCCATTAAATGTTTTACCTTTTTCACTATCTTGGTTTTCATTATTATCAGGAAATTGTATTATTAAATTAAACGTTATAGTTTGATCATTTAAACTTGCTGGAAATATTCCTGTTACCATCTCAGTATATTTTTTACCATTTTTAAATGTTCCATGAGTATATCCCGTATATGTATCATTTCCTGGAACTGTTTGATTTTTATAATCATCTTCTGTTTTGCCTGTTTCTGGTTTTATTACATAATTTGCTGTTACATTTGAGTTTGCTGGTCTATTTACTTCTTTTATATAATAATGCATCATGCCATCACTAAAGGTTGAGGTATATTGTACTCCTACTTTATATGGCATTGGAAGTCCATCACCTTCACTCATTCCTACTGTTGTATTTGATCCAGTTAATGTAAATGTTTTATCAACTAATATCTTATTACTTGGTTGAATATTTGTTACTGGTACTATATTATCTGTTCCATCATCGTAAGTAATAAGCATACGACCTGTTTCAGATTTTACTTCAGCTGTTGATCCTTCGGGATTATTTGCTGTAAAGAACGCATATGTCATTCCTATAAATATTATTGCTAAAAATAACACAGTTGATAATATAATAATTAACCCTATTTTTTGATTTTTATTTTCCATATTATCTACTCTCTTTTCTAATCTAAGAAAATTATAACAAATTCTATCTATTAAAACAATAAACGCCTATCAAAATATCCTTTATTTTTTAGGTATATATTTATTAAAAATTATTAAGATATTATTAGGAGAAAAATTATGTTAATACCAAATATTATTGAAAAGAATTACAATGGAGAAAGAATTTA
>CANNTX010000062.1 GCA_947522695.1 uncultured Bacilli bacterium
TAACTAATACTTTTTGAATTGTGTTAAGCATTCTTTCGTTACTTTCTTTAGAATATTTATTAACTAATTCATTTAAACGATGTAATCTATCTTCTTTTTCTTCTTCTGTTAAATCATTTTTCATTTTAGCAGCAGGAGTATTTTCTCTTGGAGAATAGATAAAGGTAAATGCGCCATCATACTTACAAGTATTAACTACATCTAATGTATCATTAAAGTCTTCTTCAGTTTCTCCTGGGAAGGCAACTATAATATCTGTTGTGATTGAGGCATTTTTAACCTTGTTACGAATTTTATTAAATAGTTCTAAGTATTCTTCTTTCGTATATCTTCTACCCATTAATTTTAAAATTTTATTTGATCCACTTTGTAATGGTAAATGAATATATGGCATAATATTTTCTCTTGATGCAATAACGTCAATCATTTTATCAGTAAAATCCCATGGATGAGATGTTACAAATCTAATTCTTTCAATTCCGATATCACTAACTTTTTCAAGTAGTTTACTAAATTCAATTTCGCCATCTAAGTCTTTACCATAAGCATTAACATTTTGACCTAATAAAGTTATTTCTTTATATCCTTGTTCTTTTAGTTCTTTAACTTCTTTTAAAATATCTTCTGATTTACGACTTCTTTGTTTTCCTCTAGTATATGGAACTATACAATAAGTACAAAATTTATCGCAGCCATACATAATGTTTACCCATGCTGTTATTTTAGAATCTCTTTTATATAGGTTACCGAATTCAATTACGTCTCCTTCTTTGCTATAAACATTAATTGATTGTTTACCATAGAAGTTCATTAGCATATCAGGTAATTCATTCATATTGTGTGTACCAAAAACTATATCAATATATTTATGTTTTTCTCTTATTTCTTTTACAACATTTTCCTCTTGAGCCATACATCCACAAAGACCAATAATTAAATCTTTATTAGTTTTCTTTAAATGTTTACATCTTCCTAAAAAGCCAAATACTTTATCATGAGCATTTTCTCTTATTGCACAAGTATTTAAAATAATTAAATCTGCTTGTTCATAATCTTCAATTTCGTTATAACCTAAATTTTCTAATATCTTTTTAATTTCTTCACTATCGTGAACATTCATCTGACAACCATAAGTTTTAATAAAATATTTTTTTCCTTTAAATACTTCATTGTAATTACGATTTTCATATATATATTTTACTTCTTCTTTTCCTCTTTTTCTGGCATCTACCATATTTGGATAATTCATTTATATCACCAACTTCGTTAATGATTATACCATACTTTAAGCCATTGTGGTAATAATATTAAGGTTTTTAGAGTAATTATCAATTTGTTTACTCCGAAAACCAATTGCAACAATAATTATTAATACAATTAGATAAAAAATAATTAGTCCTTTATATTCTTTTAATGTGTTAGTCATTACTACCACTCCTTCCAACAATATTAATATAAATCAAACAAATGTTTTTGTCAATAATATTTTAAACAATTGTTTGACTTTTTACAATTGGTATGTTAATATACACGTGTAAGGAGGAATTATGGACGAAAAAAAATTAACTAAAAAACAAAAAGTCGTGCTTCAATATATAAAGAAATATGTTGTTAGTCATGGCTATGCACCAACAGTAAGAGAAATTTGTCAAGGACTTAGTCTTTCCAGTCCCGCTACTGTACACTCTCATCTATCTCAATTAGAGGGAAAAGGATTTATTAGAAAAGGAAAAGGAAAATTTAGAACAATTGAAGTTTTATGTGAAAACGAATTTGTTCCGAAAAATGAAGAGGTTGTTAAAGTTCCACTTCTTGGTAAAGTAACTGCTGGAACACCTATCGAAGCAATTGAAAATCCAAATGAATATTTTTCATTACCGGTTGAATTAGTACCTGCAAAAGAGACTATTTTTACTTTAAAAGTTTCAGGAGAAAGTATGATTAACGCTGGTATCTTGGATGGAGATATTGTTATCGTACAAAAACAAAGAGTTGCTAGAAATGGTGAAATAATCGTTGCTATGACTGAAGAAAATGAGGTAACTTTAAAAAGATATTTTAAAGAAGAAGATCATATTAGACTTCAACCAGAAAATGATACAATGGCACCTATTATTCTTCCAAATTGTACAATTCTAGGAAAAGCAATCGGTCTTTATAGAAAGATTAATTAAAAAAGAAAAGTAATATACTTATTAAGTTAAACTATTACTTTTCTTTTTTTGGTTTTATTAATTCATTTCCTAAAATTGTTAAAATTTTAATTAAGTAATCTTTAGTTGTTTTATCAATATCTTTAGTATTTAAAATAATATTATATATTTCTTTAAAATTAATTTTAGCTTTTTTATTATCTATAACATAATTTATAATTGTATCAAATGTTTTTTGAAGGTCATTTTGATTTATTTTAGAAATTCCATTTGTTGTTATATCATGTATTTTAGATGAAAATGTGCTTGCCTTTTGCTTTATGAACTCTTCACCAAATAAAAGCCATGAATATGGATAATGAACTTTTATTCCTATTCCATTTGATTTAATATATGTATAATTACTGTTATATAATAAACTGCCTACAAATGAATCACTTGGTAAATAATTATTTAGTTTTGATATTATTCTTTTATACTTTTTAGCAGAATATTCTTCTTTTCTTAAACCGGGACCATCAAAATTATCTATTCTCTTTATTTTATTAAAAATATTACTTTTACACTCCATAGCGCTAACTATGGCTAAATTTCCTCCTTTGGAATGACCATTAACATAAATATTTGTTCCTTTTACTTTATTTAAATATTTTAT
Source organism: uncultured Bacilli bacterium (assembly GCA_947522695.1). Taxonomy (GTDB): domain Bacteria; phylum Bacillota_I; class Bacilli_A; order RF39; family UBA660; genus CAG-533. The sequence goes on from CANNTX010000062.1 coordinate 2,809, forward strand.
TGCATAATTTTGAGTGATAGTTGGATAGGTATAAGCAACTTTTAAATTTTCAATCCAACTTATTACAGAATCATCAGATCCACGATAAGATACAATAGTGTTTTTGGCAATATTATATGTAGTTGCTCCAAACTGAGTTTCATTATTTAATATATATTCCGAGTTGACAATCATTAAATCATTATATCTAGGGACATTAAGAAGCTTTTTTAATAAATCAAATGATTTTTGACTTGATTTACTTTGAAGAGATTTTTCTTTATTTTTTTCAATATAATTATAAAAATCTTTTAGATTATATTTTTTGTTAAATGATTCAAATGGTAAATAAGATAAAAGTGAACATATTAAATTATCTTGAACATTCCATTTTATTTGGTCAATTGTTATATCTCCATAATATTTTAGATAATCATAAATTGTGTACATAAATCCTCCTTAAAAGAAAAAAACTCCTTAGTAAATTATATGTTATTTACTAATAATGGAGTTAATATTTTAATTAATTCTGGATCATCTACAATTTCAACTTCGTCATTTACAATTTTTCCAAAAAAGTATTCTGAACTATCATCTAATTTTCCAATCCAACAATAGGTTATTCCATTATAAACTGTTCTACTTATCACTAAATATTTTTCATTATTATCTGATGTTAATATATATTTATCTTCCATATTATCTACTCATTCCTTTACTATT
>CANNTX010000063.1 GCA_947522695.1 uncultured Bacilli bacterium
TTTCATATCCTTTCCACAAACTATCTTTGTTAATAATATTATACCATATTATTGATAAAAATAGTAATACAATGGTAGTCAAATAAGATTAAAATGTATAAAAAAAATAGATATTTCTATCTATTATTAACTCATATTGGTACGGACAAATAGTATATCCGAAACTTTAGGAATAGTTGATAAACAACTAATCACTAGATACATTTTACCATAGATATAGTTTATTTCAACATTTTTTAGTAAAATTTGTATAACTTTTTTAATCTTTTACAATTGGAAAATATTTCTCATAATCATTATAATTTGTTAAGTAATCTAAAAATTTTGGTAAATTTCCTTTATCTCCATTATATCCAATTTCTTTTTCTAAAATTTCACTGAACATATAATATTTGTTTTTTTGCAATTCAGTATTAATCTTATTATTAGTTTCATCACTAGATTTATCTTCATCAAATAATAAAACTACATTAATTCCTAAATCTTTAAATATCTCAATAAACGGAAAATAATGTGGTTTACCATAGCAAGGAAATATACTATATTGTTCAAATTGTTTTCCAGCTTTATTTAATACTTTCTTTAAAAATAATTGATCATTTATACCTTCAACTATATATACTTTAGTTGAAAAAAGTGCATTCATAAATTCTTTTTTATGAATCTCTAATATATTATTTTTTAGTTTTACTTCATTATAATATGTTTTTGAATTTGAATATAGATTTTCTATATTAATCGTACTAGGTAAGGAGTTTGCTGCTTTTTTGAAATTTATTATTTTAGGTCCTTTGTATTCTAAATCATTAAAAATATATAAATTATCAAAATCAATGTTTAACATATTTAATAATTCAGGTGAATGAGTTGCTATATGCACATCTTTAGTCTCACTTAATTTATTTATTAGATTTGCAGTTATATTAAGCATAGATGGATGAGAATGATTTTCAGGTTCATCTAAAAGTATAAATTGTTTATTACTTTTTTCAATTAATCTAAGCAAAAAATGTAATTTTTGACCACTTCCCATACTTGCTTTTAAATCATCAGCATTTATTTTTACTAGTTTTTTATATTCTCTGGTTTTTTGTGGTGCAATAACATCCTTCGTTCTTTTATGAGAATTTAAATTTAATGTTTCATCCATTAATTCATTGTACATATCTGAATTATCTTTAATAAGAGTATCTAGTTTGTTTTCAAATTGTTTCTGTATACTTGTTAATTCATCATCAACTAGCAACTCAGTTATGATATAATCCATTAAAAAGGAATTGTTAACAGTATCTTTCATTTCATCAGCAAAAACTAATTCTGATCCTAACATAATAACATCTTTTCTATCATTATCTTCATCAAATAATGATTTTTTAATTCTTTCTAGTTCGTAAGTTTTTCCATACCCGTTTGGTCCAATAAATATTTTTAACATAATTCACTCCTAACTACTAAAAAAGAGCATAGTAATCCTTATTTGTATTAATAAGTCTTTACTAGCCCTTATTTTTTTATTATCTATTTTTATTAAACATTCTTTTCGCTAATCTTTTTATTCCTTTAGATTCTTCTTTTGGTTGTTCTTTTTTTGCTACATCTTCAACTGTCCAATATGAATGTTCTTCGCCATCTTCATCGACATAAGTTTTTAAAACATATTCCCATTTTTCACCATTAGTGTAATCTCTATGAATTATTTCATCAATTTGTTCTGCAGATAATGTAAGGCCTAATTTTTTATTAAATTCATTTATAAATCTTTTTGCTCTTTCATATCCTCTTTCAGGAATAGTATTTCTTGAATATAATAATTTAAGTGCAACTAATTGTAAAATTCTATGTCTTAATTCCATATCACAATTATGATCATAAACACTCTCTTTTAATTCGGTAAAATCTAATTCATCAATATATTTTTTATTAAAAATTGATAATAATTCATCTAAATTTATATTTTCATCATTATCTATGTATTCTTCTAACTCATAGTCTTTTGATACTTCACCAGTCATATGATCAGCATGAAGTAAAAAATATGATGCTTTACCAAGCCATGGATTACATTCTTCTTCATTTTTTCTATCTATTCTCATAAATATTTGAACTTTCCAGTCAACTTCTTTACCATTTTTATAAATTGGATGTTGTCCCCAACCTTTTGCTCTATATCCACATTCCATTAAACATAATTGATTATGTGGTAATCTATATAGTAATTGTCTAATATTCATTACATCAGAAATTCTCTTAATATCTTGAAAGTTCATATGTCTAGTTCCTTCAAAATATTCTAATTCTCTTTCAGGATACTTGATTTCATACCAATTAACAATATTATTAATTAATTCTTGTAATTCTTCTGTTTCCATAAAACAATGATAACCATCTTTTATTGAGGCTTTTAACCAATTTAAAAAATCTTTATTTTTTTCTATTTCATAATCTTTTGTGTCCTGTTCATAAAATCTTTCTGCTTGTGCAATAGTCATTACAAAACCTCCCTTTGTCTAGTTACTTATTATATCATACTTTTTTTCTATTTGAACCATTATTTTACTAATTATCTTTCAAAATCATCTTTTTCTTTACTTAAATCTAATTCTTCGATATCGTCTTCAGCTAAAACATTATATTCATACATATCATTAACAACATCAATATATTTATCGTCTTTATCATACCAACTATGAAGTTTATCATGTAAGAATGATATTAGTTTTTCAAACTTATCCTTCCAATATTCAAGAGTGTTTTTCAAATCGTGAATTTTTGATTTTAAAAATGATATTTCATGGTCTTTCTCTTTAATCGTATCATTTAAAGTTTTAACTCTTAAATCAAGTGCCTCATTATTTTCAGTTAGAGTTTTAATCTTATTATTTTTATCTTTTAATTGTTCATGAGCAGTAACTAATGTATTAGATAAAGTTTGTATTTTATCATATTCTTTATTAGTATTATCTACTTGCTCGATAAAGTCGATAAAAGAATCCTTATCTTCTTTTGATAAAATATAATTATCTTTATTTAATTTAGATATTTTTAGTTTATCGATTTTATCTTTTATGATAATTCTATTTGGTTCAATATAAGTCAAATTAGTTTTATCTATTTTTCTTACATTACCATTAGTAATTGTTGGTGTTGCTTTAGCAAACCCACATATCAGTTCTAATTTCTTTCGCAAGTGTTCTTCAATAGGTAATTCTTCTTTAATAATATTTACCATAATACCATCCTTTCTTTTAGGATAGTTTTTAATAACAAAAAACTAATCCATTTCTGAATTAGTTGTATATCAAACTCAAACATAAAAGTTCGAGCAGAATTCCTCTTGGTAGCGGCGGAGAGATTTGAACTCCCGACCTGCCGGGTATGAACCGGATGCTCTAGCCAACTGAGCTACACCGC
>CANNTX010000064.1 GCA_947522695.1 uncultured Bacilli bacterium
CACTAGATTTGATTGTTTTATAAAATTTAGCATTACTTTTCACTAATTTTTACTTCACACCAGATTTTAAAGAACCACTTTATCTTCCTATAAATTTTAATGATTTACTATCCCCTATAAAAATTTATTCTAGCATAACCATTACCTTCCTTGGCACAGTTTTCAGTAGGTGTTGAGTTATGACACGTCGTTGAAATGGTTTTAGTAGTTTCGGCACTTGATTCAGTACAATTATAGCAATACATTACTTTATTTGTAAGTAAGCTATTACCAATATAACCAGAGCCACCGCCACCGGAACCATTATTATTATTTCCGCCACCAGAAGCGCCACCATAGTAGCCACCGCCTCCGCCGCCTAGGCTTTCAGAATGCCATGAACCTGAACCACCGATACCAAATGATCCCGTGTTGCCACCACATCCACCACTATTTGTGCCACTTGCGGTTTGAGTTCCAGCACTACCTGGATCATCACCTGTGCCATTAACACCAGTATTTCCACCACCGGAGCCTCCGGCGTAACCATTACCTTCGCCTCCACCACCGGCTGATACAATCAAAATACTATTTATATTATTTATAAGTGAGCTTAAAAGACCCGAAGATTTGGCAATATGAGTAGCACCTCCACCACCATACACGTTATCCGTTACAGATCCACCTCCGTTATAACCACCAGTGCCATTTGTGGTTGTACCACCAATATAAATATATAAAGTATCATTTTTATTTAAAGATACATAACCAACGGAATATCCACCAAAACCGCCTTGAGTTCCACCACCTTGTGCTCCCCACGTTTCCAATTTATATGTTCCAGTGGTTGGAGCAGTAAATGTTTGAACATTTCCAGTATAATTAAAAGTATGCGACACTAAGACACTATTTGGAGTTGATTTATAAATTGTATTTTGTCTCATAGTATATTTTGTATCAGTTGTTGCTTTGTTATTATATAATTTATTATCAGAATACCAAACAACAACTTCTCCATTTATAGTTACAGAAGGTAAATTTCCGTATGGTTCGTTTACACCTATTGTTTTTTCACATTTTGTTCCATTTATTGTGTATCCATCTGATGATTTACATGTATCCGTTGTCCATGTTGCCTTATCTTCTAAATCAAAAGATAATGTATATGATAATATATCTTGAGTTTGAGTATATGTTATGGCTGATATTGATGCATTAAAAGTATCATCTTCATATGTAGAATCACTATCTATCCACAAAATTATACGGTATGTTTTTTTGTTTGATGCGCCTGTACCAAATATTTTCCCAGATGTTAATAATTTACCTGTATATTTAGATGAAATAGTATCATTATTTTCTAATATTTCTGATAATTTAGATATAGCATAATTAGGATTAGTACAGTTTTCATCATCACATGTTGCAAACGCTACCTTTATTGTATCTTCTGGAGCTGAAGTTTGATATTCTAAATTTAAATAATATTCTAAATCAGTATCATTATTATTAGTTAGAGTAAATTGATATGGTGTACAACTTAATCCTTCAGTATTGGAAATTGGATAAGTTTTACATAAAGATAGACTTCCACTTACATTACTGATTTCTAAATTAATATTTGATGTTTTAACTGATACATCATTATTATCATCATTTCCAGTAATATTTACAATATAGTAGGCATAACTGCTCCCTAAAATTAATACTATTAGTCCTAATAAAATAGAAACTGATAATAAAATATATTGTTTATTAAACCACTTACTTTTTTTCATGATTATCACCTTATTTTTTCTATTAAAAATATATCATAACTTAATAATAAATTCAATTTTGATTTACATAAAAAAGAAAAGTAATTAAAAGATTTTACAATTAATCACTTTATCTACTATACCAATATGTATATTTATTTGGTAAATTTAATGTTTTCTTAGCATCAAATAAATTACTTAACCATGTACTATATGAAGTATATGTTGATCCATACCAACCATTTGCTAACATAAAGTGTAAGTGGGCACCGGTTGAACAGCTTTCCCAGCTTTGAGTTCTTCTTCCACCACCAACATGTCCTATAACAGTTTCACTTGTTACTTTGTCTCCTACTTTAACACTGATATCTAATAAATGCATGTAACCAGATGTATATTTTTTTCCATTAATTGTATGATAAATGTAAACTTGTCTACCGCCACATATTTTTTTACTTGTATTATCTATAATCATTCCAACAACACCATTTGCAGTAGCATAAACATTGGTTCCTTCAGGGTTACCTCCAATATCAGTACCACTATGGAAGTTATTCTTTCCAGTAATAGGATGAATACGATATCCAAAATAACTGGTAATTGTTCCTTTTATTAATGGCTTTCTAAATCCAGTATCTCCTTTAACAGAAACACATTCATTTAAATCTTGATTATCTTTACATCCTAATCCTTCATAATATTTTATTAATGAATTAATTCCGTCAATTTGTTCTTGAATATCCATAGTGATATCACTAATTTTTTCTAAATCTGTTCCTAACGAATCAATTTCTTTTTCTAATGAAGATATTTTGGTATTAAGTTCTTCCTCTTGTTTAGCTAAATCAACTTGTAATTGTTCATTATAAGTTACTTTTTCGTTCCATGATTCTATTTGACTATTATTGTATCCTAATATTTGATTTACAACTTCAAAACGATATACTAAATCAGCATATGTTTGAGCTTCAAAAATATATTCTAAATATATATTATCGCCTTGTAATAATTCATAAGAATTTATTAATTTTTTAATACTTTCCTTAGTACTAGCAATATCCTTATTTAATTCTTCAATTTCCTTTCTAGCGGTTTCAATCTTTTCTCTATTTTGAGTTATCTCTTTTTGTGATGCATAAATATTATTTCTTGCACTTTCTATTTCATTATTTGTTCTTTTCTTTTCTTTTTCTTGATTAGCTTTTTTGTTTTTCAAAGCATTTAATTCACTTTTTAATTCGCCTAGTGTTTTTGCATTAGTAGCTGCAAAAACATTAGGTATAAACAATATTAATGAAATAAATATAATAATTATCTTTCTCATATTGTTAAATACTTTCTAACTGCTTTAACAGATGAAAATGCTCCTATGACTGTACCAATAAGTATTAATAATAATGATACTTTATAAATAACTTCACCGGGACTTACTAATGTTAATATGTTCATTATATTAGATAGGTTAACAGTATTTAAGGCATTATAAGCATATGAATAACCAAATATTGTAATTAATACTGGTACTAAACTACC
>CANNTX010000065.1 GCA_947522695.1 uncultured Bacilli bacterium
AATTTATCTGCCATTAGACTTTAATAAAATAAATATTAATTTTATCGTAGAAAATGAATTAAATTATAATGCAAATTTTCCTAAAGCAAGAATTTTAAATAAACAAGCATTGTTATCAATCATTGAAAAAATTGGTTCAACATTGGTCTTACCAAAAAAGATATTTAGTGCATCTAATTCATTAGAAGATAATCAAAAATTGTATAACGACCTATATTCACTATTTTATGGCTTTTATAAAAGTATTAAATGTATTACTGAAAAATCAAACTCAATTAAAGAATCTGATAGTAGTGAGTTATTTAACACATTATTTAGAAACATAATAATTTTTGAAGAAAATTCTAATGAATATAAAATTAATAATGATTTATTTGATAAAACACCATCAAATGAAGAAGCGTATAGTAATTGTAATGATAAAGTTCTTAAAAGTTATGAAGAAGAATTAAAAGATTTTGTTATCAAATTAATTAAATATAAAAATTATAGAAATTTAAAAATAGAACAAGAAATTAGCTCATTAAAAAGAAAAACTAAATAAAAATATAAAATGTAATATATGATAACACAAACATTTGCTTGTGTTTTTTCTTTCCGTGTGATAGAGTATAACTTACTTAAGGGAAATGCATATGTTTTGGAATAATTTATTTAAAAAGAAAAATAAAATATTTAATACAGAAATAGTTAACAATGTCTATTCTAAAATGCCATCATTTGAAGAATTAACGCCTGAAGAACAAGAATATGTTAGTAAATTAAAAGAAGAATATCTAAAATTTTATGAAAATGAAGATAATTATATTAGCTTAGATTGTGAACTATTTAATGAAATAAAAATGTATCAAGATTTGGCCCTAGATATTATGCATAAAGATCATTTCGGTAACATAGTTAACTCAATAATAGACAGTAAAAAACTAGTATATTATTCTCATAAAATAACCGAAATAAATAACACTTTAAAATATAAATATATTGCCTTAAATGGGCTAAGAAAAGATAAAAAATATTTAACTAAACATATGGGATTATATGTCTTAGGTAAAAGAAAAATAAACATATTGAAAGCTCTAGATTATCAAATTAATATCATAAACAATATGTTTGTTATTGCTGATAAACAAATATTTGACTACAATGCGAAAGCCATTGCAAACTATCCAAAAAATATAGATGAAACCACTAAAAATGAATTAAATGATAGATACATCGAAGTAGAGAAAGATTATCAAGATTTATTTAATTCATCAATTGAATTAGATGATAGTATATCAATTGCAGATGAAATAACATACATGGAAATACTTATAGATAAATTTATATACGAAAATAAAGACTTAATAAATAAATTAAAAGAACAGTTAGATATAATAGCTTTTAATGAAATAATTGATGCAAAGGAGCAACAAGCAAAAATTTCTAATCTTAAAAAAATTAAAATGTACTATCATATATTTTCCAAATATGGACGAAATTTAATTACCAAAGACGATTTTAATGACCTATATCAAATAATATTTAATGTTTATACTTATTTTCCTATCAGTAGTGGTTTCACAGAGTATTTTAATAAGGAAGCAAATAAAGACGAACTAATATTATATAGTAAAATAATAAAAGCTAAATCTGAAGTATTCATACTAAAACAATCAAAAGTATTTGAAACAAATAAAATCAGTGATAAAGTTTATGGCTTGTTACTGAAAATTTTCAATTTAATCGAAAACGATGAAATTTATAAAAATATGTTTATATATGATGATTTTAATATTAAATATTTTCCAAATGTAGAATTGCTTTTAGCGTTAGATTTTGTAGATGGTATAGATAAGTATTTTGATAAAAAAGCATTTGACCATCCTCTTAAATTAATTGGTAAAGAGCCTTGGATTAGCAAAAATGCTTTAAAAAAAGATTATTATAAATATGTTTTTGGTTTATGTATCAACCCTAGTTCAAAACAAGATATTACCTCACAAAATCAATATTCAATAGATTTAATAAAATTGAGACAGTATTATGAATCAGAAGAGATTGTGCTTTATTATCTATTATATAAAGATAAAATAAATTTCAATGTTTTACCATATTTATCAAAAGATTGTGATTTAAGCAACTATTCTACCTATCTTAGAAATTCCTGTATACAAAGTAAAGATAAAAGCATAAATATATACATACCAAGCAACACCAAAACGCTTTCTTTAAGGCCGATTGATATAGTAAGTGAAACTATATATTTAATGAAAATTCATGTTTATGGTCAGTTAGAAAAAATAACATTAGAAAATGATGTTTCATTGAATGAACGAAAAATACAAGTCATGCTACCAGAAATATCTAACTTGACAAACATTTTTTACAAAATATATAAGCCTTATTACTTAAAATATGACGAACTTTTGCGTAGAATTAGAGGATTTAGTGAAAGTATTATCTTGCCAAATAAGATTTTTAATATGGAAGATAACTGTGAAAATAATAAATGGCTTTTTGATTATTTATTTAACTTATTTTATGAAAATATAATGAACATAGGTGATATAATTGATAATTCAAGTCGTATTACTAACAAATTAAACTCTCAATATGATTTCTATGATTCCGACTTTTTATTTTATCATTATTTCTTCAATAATTTTAATTTAGAAATATCTTCGAATAATTATAAAGATATATTTTACGAATTATTTAACAATTTAACGATATTAGAAAAAGATAATCATTTATGCTCTGTTGGTTGCAATGTAAAACATTCCTATAAGGAATCTTATGAGATAAGTACCAAAATTAGGAAAGCAAGTGATATTATAGAAGCATATAAAGTTTATATTGAGTATTATATAAAAGATCTTAACATATACAAAAAAGAACTGAAATCTCAATTAATGAATGAGGAAAAGCAAATATCAGCAGAACCAAAGAAATTAATTAAAAAGGCATAGAAGCAAGTAAAAGAGAGTAGTTAAACGATAACAAGATCATCTTAAAAAATCAAAAAATGTTAACCATGTGTAAATATTTTAAATAAAATATACCTAAATGTTAAATTTATTGATATAATTAAGAGAATTTGTTTGACAAACTCTTTTTTTACTTGATATAATTTAGATTGGAACTGTGCCGGTTTTTGTCCGGTTATAGCAGAAAAAATATATTGTTTGGGGTGAAAATGAGTGGCGTACAAAAAAGCTAAATTTGGCGATCATGCCGAGAGAATTACAT
>CANNTX010000066.1 GCA_947522695.1 uncultured Bacilli bacterium
GTTTAACCACTTTTTTTATACAATAATTTACGACTATACGTAAAATTGCATATTTCCCCGACTTTGTAAACACTATCGGATTTTTGAACAAATTTGACTTTTTAAAATTAAATGCTATAATCAGTCTATACATTATTAATTTAATGTATATTTTTTTAGGAGGAAATTAAAAAATGGAAAATACAGGTGAGCTGAAACTAACATTAGATAACCTTATGGTTGAATCTGATGCAGTGTTTATAGTTCCACATAATAGGCCTGACTATGATGCACTTGGTGCATGTGTAGGAATGAGTTTAATAGCTGGTAAACATAAAAGAAAGAATTATATTGTCATTAATGATAATTTAAATGAATTACCAGTTGAAATTAAAAAATTAATTGATGAAATAGGAGTTAAACATAACATAATTAGATTAGGTGATTTAAGTAGTTATTTAACTGATAATAGCTTAATGGTATGTGTAGATGTTAACAAAAATTATTTAATTAGTACAAGCGATTATTTAGATAGTTTTAAAAATGTTGTAGTAATAGACCATCATAAAACTGATGAATATACAATTAAAACACCTAATATATTTGTAGATACGAGTGTTTCTAGTACTTGTGAAGAAATTGCAAGATTGTTATTTATGTATAGGATTAAAATAACACCAGATCAAGCTAATTATTTACTTGCTGGTATTGTACTAGATACCAATAGATTAACTAAAAACTTAACTTCGAAAACATTTAGTGTGTTATCAGAATTAACTAGTAGAGGTGCTAATCCGGAAGCTGTTAACAATTTGTTCTTAGAAGAATTTGAACATGAAAGAGTAATGCAGAAACTTGTTGATAGTACTAAGTTTTTTACCTATTCAATAGGTATTGCTGCTGATACAAATGATAGCGGTATAATTTATTCAATAGAAGATATTGCTAAGTGTTCAGATTATATTTTAAGATACAAGGTAGATGCTTCTTTTGCAATTGCCTATATTGATCAAGATACAATAAGTATTAGTGCTAGAAGTAAGGGAAATATTGATATATCTCAAATTATGAAAATGTTTGGTGGTGGAGGTAGTCCTACATCAGGAGCTGCTAGAGTAAAAGGAACAACCATTAAATGCATTGTAGATGAGTTAACTCATATTTTAAATCCAACAGCAACATTAAGTAATGAAAATAATGTTGGAAAAGTATTAAAATTAACAAAGTAGATTTAAAGTCTACTTTTAATTTTGGGTTGATTTAAAAAGTGTTAAAGTAGTATAATTAATTTGTATTTAAATTGCCCAGTCGCCAAGTGGTAAGGCATTAGGCTCTGACCCTAACATTTCGTTGGTTCGAATCCAACCTGGGCAGCCAAATTTATGATTATGACAGTTGATATTAAGAGTAGTAGCTATAAGATATTTTATAGAGAGTTAATGGTTGGTGTAAATTAATAAATATTGATAGTGAACTTACTTGATGGATGTTAAAGGTGAAAATCGTTAAAACTAAAAGTATAAATTAAGGTGGTACCACGGCTTTTTCGTCCTTTAGAATTAGTCGTTTTTTTGTTAAAGAAAGGATATTTATGGAAAATTTGATATTGTTTTTAATATTATTTGTTATATTTTTTATTGTGTTTCTTGTAGATTATTTTATTAAAAGAAAGAAAAATAAATTAAAAAAATTTATTGGAATGGAGTTAGTTAAAGCTAAAAAAGAAGATTATAATAAATTAGGGATTATTTTATCAATAGTAAATGCTTTTATTATTAGTTCAACAGGAGTACTGTGTACAATGATTGAAATGGATAAAATATGGCAATTATTATATGGATTTGTTTTATTAGTAGCACTTATCTATGTTTTTTATGGAATTATAGGAAATATATTAGAAAGTATTTATAAGAGGAGAAAGTAGTAATCGATTTTAAAAATATTGAAAAGAAATGGCAAGATAAATAGGATGAAGCAAAATGTTTTGAGGCAAGTAATAACAGTGATTAAGAAAAATATTATAGATAAAGAAATTGTTAAAATAATTGTAGTACAAAAGAGAATTGTAAGCATTGTCGTAAGATAGTGCTTTTTTAGTATAAATATAATGTTAAACTTTTTGCTTAAATTTATTAAAAAATTTTCACACTAATAAAAATAAACACTACCTTAACTCGTAGTGTTTATATTCGTTTAAGAAGTATTCGTCTGTCATTCCGGCAATATAATCGATGACAACTCTTTCATTAGAAGTATTATTTTTGTAATCGTTATTCATTGGTAAATAAAATTTAGAATATATCTTGGAATTTAAGTCTTTTTCTTTTAAAGATATTAATAAATTATCAAATAGGTATTCAAATTTATATTTAATCTCATCTAATTCTTTATTGGTATAAATTTTATCATAAATATTTTCATAATTAAATTTTTTTAGATTAACTATTGCATTAAATATTTTATCATCCACGCATATATAATCCTTGTCTAAACTATTTTGAACGACATTAGTTATAATCGCATTAACAATTTCTCGGTTTGTTGTTCCTAAAACATTTGATATTTCTTTAGGAATATCTTTTTTATTAAATAAACCTAATTTTTCAGCATCTTCAATATCCCTTCCTAAATAGGCAATAATATCTGATAATCTGACGACACATCCTTCTAAAGTCATTGGAACTAAAGTTTTAACATATTTTGGAACATTATAACAATTATTATAATCATTTAGAAAATCATCTATAGTTTTCTTTTTAGGTCTATATTCTTGAAGTTCTAACTCGCCATTATGGCATAATATTCCATCTAATACTTGTACACTTAAGTTTAATCCTTTACCATTATTTTCAATAACCATTAAGTTCCTAACACTTTGAACATTGTGATTAAAGTATCCTTCGTTATGTTTTAAACTAATTTCATTTAAAAATCTTTCACCAACATGCCCATAAGGAACGTGTCCTAAGTCATGACCTAGTGCAATAGCCTCAATTAAATCTTCATTTAAAGATAATGCTCTACCAATTGAACGGGCAATTTTAGCAACTAATTGAACGTGTATGCTTCTTCTTGATACATTGTCATTTGTTGGTAAAGTAAAAACCTGAGTTTTACCAATATATCTGGTATATGAAGAAGAGTAGATAATACG
>CANNTX010000067.1 GCA_947522695.1 uncultured Bacilli bacterium
AAAAAGAGCCTACTTCAGTTGAAGATGCTTTAGATGATTTAATGAAAACTAAAGATATATTTGATGATAATAATAATGAATCACTTTAATAGAATATATTAAGGTGATTTTTTATGTTTATAGCGCATCGTGGTTTATTTGATGATAATATTAAAGAAAATACTATTAAAGCTTTTGATAATGCTTTTAACAATGGCTATGAGGGGATTGAGTTCGATGTTAGATTAACTAAAGATAAGATTCCGGTCATATTACATGATTCTTTTTTATCAAGGGTATTTGGTGTTAAGGGGTTACTAAGAAATTATACCTATCAAGAATTATTGAATAATAAAATAGAAATTCCTAAGTTTGAAGATGTTATTAGTAGATATAATAATAAAGTTATGGTTATTGAATTAAAAGAAAAGATTGATATAACTAAATATATTAAAGATAAGCGTAATTTATATTATATTTCTTCTTTTAATTATGACTATATATCTTATTTAAATAAAAGTGGTTATTATAAGTTAGGAGTTATTAATTATATATTAAATAGTGGAATAGATTATAGTAAGATAGATTTTATTATGGTATTAGATAGTATTTATAATAAAAAGTTATTTAAGTTAAAGGATATTGAAATTATTATTTATGGGGTTATTGGTAATATTAATAGTTATAATAAAGAATTAAAATATATTATTTAATTATTAATTATTTTATAGCTTATGAATAGAATATAATGTACATCACTAGAGTGGTGTTTAAATAGATTAGGGAGAGAAATAATTCTTTCCCTTTTTGTATTTTATTTTAAAATTATTTTTGATATAATTAATTATAGTTGGAGGCTAGAAGATGAAAGATGATAATGTAATTGTGTTAGGTACTTTAAAAAAAGAAAAATCTAGTAAACCTTTTTTGGTATTATTTATATTTATTATATTAATAGGTACTTGTTTAGCGTTTCCTTATATTAAGGCTTATTTAGGTGATGATTTTAATTTAAATGATTTATTAAATAGAAGTAATACGACTACTACAAAGCCAGTTACTACAACTACTAGTACGACAACTACAACTGAAGTTATAAATAATACTATTTTAACTTGTAAATATCGTAATTATAGTTATGAATATACTTTTGATAAAGATAATAAATTAATTAAAATATTTAATAGTTATTCTTTTAATAGTGAGGATAAAACTGTTTATGAAGATACTTTAAATATTTATATTAGTAGAAGTAAAGATATTAATAATATGGGTGGTAATAGTAAAGTTATTAATGATGATGATAATAATACTTTTGTGTTTGAAAATATTATTGATAAAGAAATTGATTTAAGTTCTATTGATGTTAATTATTTCGTGTTAAATTCTAATTATAATGATGTTTTGAATCAATTAAGTGGTAAGGGTTTTGATTGTAAATGAATGTTGAAATAAATGATTTTAGTGGTCCATTAGATTTATTATTACATTTAATTAAAAGTAATAAAATGGACATATATGATATAAATATTGAGTTAATAACTAGAGAATACATTGATTATATAAATAATAATAAAGATTTAACTATTGATGCTTGTAGTGAATATTTAGTTATGGCATCTGAACTTATTCATTTGAAAAGTAAACTGTTATTACATCATGAGGATGAAGATGATGAAGAATATGAAATTAATAATGAAGAGGAATTAAGAGATAGATTACTTGAATATCAAAAGATTAAAGATATGGCTAATGATTTTAGAGTTTTAGAAGAAAGAAGAAGTTATGTTTATACTAAATTACCTAGTAATTTAAATGAATTTAGAGAAGAAGCTAAGTTAAATACGGATATTACTTTAAATGATTTACTTAATGCTTTTGAAGAGTTTTTAAAAAGACAAAAAAGTAAGAAACCTAGTGTAACAACTGTTACTAAAAAGGAATTTAGTGTTGAAGAAAGAAATAATTCAATTAGAAAAATTATTAAAGATAGAGGTAAAATTAACTTTTTAGATTTATTTGATGATATATCTAAGCCTTATGTTATTATTACTTTTTTGAGTATTCTTGATCTATCTAAAAAGAGTGAAATAATTATTACGCAAGATAAAAATTTTGGGGAAATATATTTAGAAGGATGTAATTTATGAAAGAGTTAGGGATTTTGGAAGGTATTTTGTTTGTTGTCGGTGATGATGGCATTTCTCTGGAAAATTTATGTGATGTGATGGGAAAATCAGAAACTGAAGTTAAAAATTTACTTTCTACTTTAAAAAAGAATTATGATGAAGATGATAGAGGAATAAGAATTAGTTATTTGGGCGATGCTTTTAAATTAACTACTAAACCGGAACATAAGGAAATTTATGAAAAATTGGTAAAGAAACCGGAAAGTAATACTTTATCCCCAGCTGCATTGGAAACTTTAGCAATTATTGCTTATAATGGGCCAATAACTAGGGTAGAGATAGATGAACTTAGAGGTGTTTCTACTGTGTTTGTGCTTAGAAAACTTCTTGCTAAAGATTTAATAAGAGTTTGTGGTAAAAGTACTTTACCTGGAAAACCAAATTTATATGAAGTAACAAATAATTTTTTAGATTATTTTGGACTTGCTACTATTAATGATTTACCTAAATTAAAAGCTAGTGAAAGTGAAGAACTAGATTTATATAATACTTTATATAAAGAAGATTAATTTTTGTAGCATTAATTAGTTATAGTATGCTATAATTAATTTGTTCTTGCTCGCATGGCGAAATTGGTAGACGCGATAGACTCAAAATCTATTTTCTGATGAAGAAGTCTCGGTTCAAGTCCGAGTGTGAGCACCATTAAAGATGATAAAAGCTTTGAAATAAGGCTTTTTTGTTTTTTAGTTATAGACCGATTTATCTTTGGCGTTGGTTGGGTTTATATTGAAAATATAACAAAATTATGCTATTATGAATATGTAAGGAAAACTTACATAAAATAAAAAAGGAACATTTAGTTTTGCAATGCTGAATGTCTATCCTAAATTTAATTTGGTAAAGACATTTAATTATCTTTCAAACTATGATATGAACCCCATTTCTTGGACAAAAGGAAATGAGGTTTTATTATGGAAAAAATGAATTTAGAACTTAAAAAGA
>CANNTX010000068.1 GCA_947522695.1 uncultured Bacilli bacterium
GAAGCCTCTATTTTCGGTAACATGCTTCCTTCTTTAAATTCATCATGTCTAATACCAACTCTTGCTTCAGCTATAGATAATTTATTTATTTCTTCTTCATTTTTTTGTTTGTAGTTATAAGATACTTTTTCAACATCAGTTAATATTAATAAAGTATCTGCATTAATTTCTTGAGCAAGTAATGCGCTTGTTTTATCTTTATCTATAACAGCATCTATTCCCTCGTAGCCGTTTGTTTTTGTCTTAACTACAGGTACTCCACCGCCACCACAAGCAATTACTATGGTGCCTTGCTCCATTAAATTTTTAATTGTGCCAAGTTCTAATATTTTCTTTGGTTCTGGAGATGCAACTACTTTTCGATATCCTCTGCCTGCGTCTTCTTTATAAACAGCTTTTTCTTGTTTTTGTTTTTCTAATGCTTGCTCGCGAGTCAAAAATTCTCCTATTGGTTTAGTTGGATTTTTAAATGCAGGATCTAAAGGATTTACTTCTACTTGGGTAATTACTGTTACAACTTCTTTTTTTATTTTTCTTTTATTCAACTCATCTTTTAATGATTGTTGTAATTGATAACCAATATAACCTTGTGACATGGCTCCACTTTCAGCGAATGGAACTTTATCTTCTTTCATAGAATCATAAATCATTCCTACTTGTGGACCATTTCCGTGGGTGATAACAATTTGATTTCCGGCTTGTACTAAATCTATTATATATTTTACTGTACTTTCAATTCTATCATGTTGTTCTTGAGGATTTTTACCTAATGCATTTCCTCCTAATGCAATAACAATTTTACTCATTTTTCATAGTCTCCAACATTACAGCTTTTATTGTATGAAGTCTATTTTCTGCTTCTTCAAATACTCTAGATTTACTTGACTCAAACACTTCATCCGTAACTTCCATTTCTTTTATTCCAAATTTTTCTTCTATTTCTTTTCCTATTCTTGTTTCATTGTTATGAAATGATGGCAAACAATGTAAGAAAATAGCGTTTTCTTTAGCGTTTTTCATAACATTCATATTTATTTGGTATGGGCTTAAAAGTTCAATTCTCTCTTTCCATATTTCCATAGGTTCTCCCATTGAAACCCATACATCTGTATAAAGTGCATCTGCATCTTTTACGCCTTGCATAATATCTTCAGTCATATTTATTGCAGAACCATTCTCGTAAGCAATTTTTTTACATTTATTAACTAGTTCCTCTTCTGGCCAAAGTGTTCTTGGTGCGCAACATGTAAAATTAACTCCTAATTTTGAACATGCTACCATAAGTGAATTTGCTACGTTATTTCTAGCATCTCCACAGAACACTAATTTTCTTCCCTTTAAAGATCCAAATTCTTCTTGGATAGTCATAAAATCTGCAAGCATTTGGGTTGGATGAAATTCATTAGTTAGACCATTCCATACAGGAACTTTGCTATATTTAGCAAGATTTTCTACTATTGCTTGATCAAATCCACGATATTCAATTCCATCATACATGCTTGCTAAAACACGTGCTGTGTCTTCAATTGTTTCTTTTTTTCCAAGTTGAGAACCGGTTGGTCCTAAATAGGTTGCTGCCATTCCTAGATCATGAGCTCCTGCTTCAAAAGCACATCTAGTTCTTGTAGAGTCTTTTTCAAATATCATAGCTATTTGTTTTCCTTCTAAATACCTATGAGTTATATTATTTTTCTTTAGATTTTTTAAATCTATTGCTACATCTATTAAATGTCTAATCTCTTCAGGCGTATAATCTAATAGTTTTAAAAAATCTCTGCCTCTTAAATCTACCATTCAACGTCCTCCCTTACAAGTGGCATAGACATACATCTTGGGCCTCCGCGTCCACGGCTTAATTCTGCTCCACAAATCTCAATTACTTTAAGACCTGCTTTGCGTAATTCTTTATTTGTTACATCATTTCTATCATATACAACAACTACTCCTGGTGCTATACATAATGTGTTTGATCCATCATTCCATTGTTCACGCTCGCTGGCTACTTTATCTCCTCCAGCGCAAGGAATAAGAGTTACTGGGTGATCTAAATATTTTTCCAATATTTCCTTTAATGATCCTTTTATTTCTTTTACATTTAAATCTTCATAAGTTGTAGGATCAAACCCTTCAGTTATTTCAAATACTTGTAATGTATCTGAAATTGCAGGATGGTATGTAAATGTATACTTATCTATTTGTGTAAATACTGTATCAAGATGCATAAATGCTCTTGATACTGGAATATTAAATGCTAAAATAGTATCAATTTTACAAGTTGGATCTTTAAAAAAGTTTTTAGAAATTTGATCTATAGCTGATGCTTCAGTCCTTTGGGAAATACCAATGGCTATAGTATGTTCATTAATATTTAATAAGTCTCCGCCTTCTGTATGCCAATGATAACCTCTATTATAATATAAAGGTGTGTCTTTAAAATCTGGATGATATTTAAAGATATATTCGGCATAAATGCATTCCCTATTTCTTGTAACTGAATACATGTGATTTAAATTTGCTCCCTCACCAACGCTTGCAAAATTATCTCTTGTAAAGTATAAATTTGGCATTGGAGCTGCTATAAACTTTTCTGGCTCATCAACTAAATCCACCAACGTTTTTTCTATTTCCCTTTTTCTAAAAGGAAAGTCTTTAATTTGAATTCCTTCCATGGTTTGTAGTACTAATTTTTTAGAATCTTTTATTTTATCTAAAAATTTGTATGTTAAAATTTGATACTTTATAGTATGAATTCCAGCCTCTATAATAAATTGTCGAATAAATTTATCACGAATTTTTTCATCACTATCAATTACTTCTGCTACTAAATCTTCAAGATAAACAACTTCTATGTCATTTTCAATTAATGCTTTTGCGAACATGTCATGTTCTCTTTGTGCTTCAGCTAAATAAGGAATATCATCAAAAAGTAATTCATTTAATGTATCTGGAGTTAGATTTAATAACTCATTTCCTGGTCTATGAAGTAATACTTTTTTTAATTTTCCTATTTCACTTGTCACATGAATATTACTCATTTCTCTCCTACCTTTCTAAA
>CANNTX010000069.1 GCA_947522695.1 uncultured Bacilli bacterium
ATCTTTAAGTTCTATAAATTCCATTAAAACATCTCTACTTTCTATAGTAAACAATTAAATTATATCATATTTTGACAATTTTTGTGTACCAATTTATGGCTATTTACACTTATTACTAAAATTGCAAGAAAAAAGATGAATTTAATCATCTTTATATATTTATATTATTTATAAATGTTATTCTTGCATGACCATTTCCTGATTTAGCGCATTTACTGATCGCATCACTTGAATAACCAACAGGACAATTTACTGAATCAGTATCAGAAGATACGACTTTTGTATCATATGTACGTGTAGCAGCATCAGTACTTGTTGTGCAACCATAACAATACATCGCTCTTTTATTTACACTTGCTAATATGGTAGAATCAATAAAACTAGATCCACCACCGCCAGCTGAGAAACGACCATTAGCTCCTCCATACCAGCCACCGCCGTTGCCACCACTATTCCAACCTGTTGTAGCAGCAACACCAAACTTTGTACTTCCACTAGCTGCTTGTCCACCACCCTCAGAACTACCATCAAGTATTACATATCCTTTTAAGGCTTGATATCCACCAGCATTTCCTCCGATACATTCATTCTTTGTACATAGTCCAGAAGTACTTGAACAATTATATAATTGTCCTCCTCCGCCACCAGCTACAATCACAACTCTTTCTTTAGCTGTTGCAATAGCAGTATATTCTGCAATCTTTTTTTGATCAAATGCTATATGAGTTGAACCACCACCATTTTGACCACATTTACCAGAACCAGTTCCTCCATTTGGAAAAGCATCTTGTCCTCCAAGATAAATATATAATTTTTGGCCTTTGGTTAAATGTGCAACTCCCTGTGAATAGCCGCCAAATCCTTGAAATGTTTCAGTTTGATTTCCTTGAGAACCCCAAACTTCTAAATTATAATATCCATCAGTTGGAACATCATAAACATACATTGGATTTTGTGTTGTATAATCATAATCTTTAACAAGCATATCATCTGGTATATCTTGTTTTGTAAAACTTAAAACAATCTTAGTAGGAATTGCAGACATTTCATTAAAATTCATCGACCACTTCATAGTATAATAGTTACAACTCATTTGCATAGAATCTGCAGTTAATTCACCAGTAGCATCATAGATTTTAACGCCAACTGTGTAAGCACATCCAGTAGGCATTGAACTAACAGCATTACCATCTACATAAGCTACAACATTAATATTATTATCCAAATACGTTTTAGAATTATTAATTTGATTTGCTAGTTCTAATTCATTCCAACTATATCCAGCATTTAAGCTTAGTTTTATATAGTAATCACTTTTACTATTATTTCTCGTTATAATAGTTATTGTCTTTGATTTATTATACCCAACAATAGTACCATTAACTTCAGAATTTTTATCAAATTTATTAACTTGTATATCATTAGATATATCTTTGCTTGTACTAGTGCAATTCGAATCGTTACATAATTCATAAATTATTTCATATTTTACATCTACTTTATTTAAATTAGTAAGAACAATATCGAATTTTTCCGTTTTACCTGCTTGTAAATGTAAAACACGATCATCGCTTGTTCCACTATTCGTTGTCATATTAAAAGCTAAATCTTTTACTTTTATATTTGTCAAAGCAGTACTTTTACTATGTGTAAACATAGATAATGAATAACCTATTGTAAAAATAAGTAATAGTAAAACTCCAATTATTATTAATGTTTTAGCCTGTTTATCCTTTTTTATTAAATTAAAAAATTTGGTAAGATTTCGTTTCATTTCTTAACTCCTATCTTGCCAAATTATATCTCGGTTTTCCCCCCCGTCAAGCGAAAATGTGTTTGTTTTTATTGCTTATGATCTATTAGATTTACATTGTTAATTGAGTCAAATCTTTTGGTAATTTTTTCGGTTGTTGTATGAATATCTTCAACATCCTTGCTTACTGTGTTAATACTTCTTGATAATTTATCCCATCTTTCACGATATCTACCAAATTCAATTCCTAATTTAGTTAATTCTTCGTGAATAATTTTAGCATATTTATCTCTTTCAATATTCATTACTACCATATTTATAATTGTTAAGGTACTCATTAATGTTGTTGGTCCTGCTATCCATACATTTGATTTATATGAATACTCTAAAAGATCAGGATGATATGCATTAATTTCAGCAAATATTGCTTCAGCAGGTAAGAATAAAATTGCTTCAGGAGCTGTTTCACCTGGTATGATATATTTAGTTCTTATAGCATCTATATGTTTTTTTACATCCACCTTAAATGCTTTTAAGGCTTCGTCTCTTTCGGCTTTTGGTAAATTACGATCTGTCATTATTTCATAATGTTCTAGAGGAAATTTTGAATCTATACAAATAGTTCCAATTGGGCTTGGTGCATAAACAACAGCATCAGCAATAGATCCATTTTTCATTGTGACTTGGGTATTATATACTTTTTTTACATCCCCAAATACACTTGATAAAATATAATTTAAGTTTGTTTCACCAAAAATTCCTCTTGTCTTTTTATCAGTTAAAACAGATTGTAAACTAATAATATCTCGGCTTAAATTATCAATTTTCTTTTGAGCTTCATCGATTTTACCAATTCTTTCTAAGACAGCGCCAAAAGTTTTATTAGTCTTTTCAAAATTAATATCTAATCTTTCATTTACTTTGTCGTTTATGTAATTAAGTCTTTGCTCTATAACCATGTTTGTTTCTTTAAAATCTTTATCAATATCTTTACTAAATTCATATTTAAAATCACCTAACGATTTGGTAAAGTTTGTTTCAAGTTTTCCTATTCTTTCAATCATTTCATTATTATTATTTTTTCTTAATAAGGAAATGATTAATAAAATAATGACAACTACTAATAAACCAATAATAATATATTCTAACATTTTACACTACTCCATTCTTAATTTGTTACTTACTATTTTACTTATTATAAATGCGATTAACATAAACAAGCATATTTTTATTAGGGTAACTGGGTTATTTAT
>CANNTX010000070.1 GCA_947522695.1 uncultured Bacilli bacterium
GGTGAATAATTAATTTTTGATAAATCTATTAAGTTTTTTTCGGCTATATATTTGGATAAATACATGCTTTGAATAAGCATTTGATAATCATCTAATATTTGATCTTTAAACTTTGAATCTATTGTGATTATTAAATTATAATATTTTTTTAATTCTTCTAACATCATTTTATCAAATTCAGTATTTCTATTATAATAGATGGCTGTCGCATTGTAGTTATAACTTAGGTTACTTCTTCCATGACAATAAGAATATTTATCATGCACTATTGGTATTCCTATACCTGATTCAACCATTGTTGATTCTAAACACTTAGATGCAGTACTGGTATCATAACCACTAAATATTTCATAAACATTACTTGTTGGGTTAAAATTAAATGGTAATTCTTCAATACAATCTAAAATTAGATTATTATCTTTATTTAAGTAGTAACTTAATAAAATACTAACAGGAATTAATGTTGCTCCAAGAGATATAAAACTATTTTCTTTAGGAATATTAGTATTATATTTTAAATAAGTTACATTATCATCATTAAAAGAATTGTTAGATAGTAAATATTTTTTTAGTGAATCTCTAAAAGATAATTCAACTCCATAATTATTTCCACTATAACTGCATGCTATAACATTTTTAAATGGAATATTATTTTGATATAAAAAGTTTCTTGGCTCACTATTAATTGAAACTATATTATTTTTAATATTAATTACTTTTGAACCAAATTCACTAACAACATTTGATCCTCCAACTCCACTAAATAAGGTTGGTTCATTTAATTTTGATAATTCATTATTAATATAATCTAAATCGGTATAAGATAATGAATCAACTATTCTATCTTTTAAAAATTCAAAATTAATTTGCATGTTTTTTTGATAGTATTTTTTAAATTGTTTGTAATCTATAATTGGAATAGTATTATTAATTTTACCAATACAACAGCAATAGCAATCCGAATTTTCATAAATCTTATATAGTTTTTCATTATATCTTAATATATAACAAGATGTATTTTGGTTAACAAGTCCCATTTTAATACTATATTTATTTAGTTCTTTAAATAAATATTTTAGATTATAAATAAATTCTTTGTCCTTTCTACTTAAATATTCTTTGCCATAATGTACAAAGTAGCAGTCATCCAATTCATTATATTTTTCTATAAAATTTGATAACCATGTTATATATTCGTCACTTAGAATATACATTATAAATTCTTTATTTTCCATAAAAAATCTCCTTTCAAGTTAAATATAACTCAAAAGGAGGTAATATCTCGTCTACTCATATTTTTCATTTAATAGTTCATATTTTATTATTCTTTTTAATTCAAAATGTCTTATATCTTGTTTCTTTTCGCAAAAAGCAGCACAATACCATCCCTCTTGAAATAAGAACATTTCGATGGGATCTATAATACTTTCATTTTCGCCTTTGCCATAGGAATAATATAATATCTTAACTTTTCTTTTTTCTTTAATTGCTCTTGTTAATAAGTTGTATTTTTTTCCGTTTTCATCTTTTAAATTTAATTCTTGTTCTTCTTGTTTGCTTCCTATATATACACCTTTAATTTTATCTTGCAAAATAATTAGTTCTTCTTTTTTCTTTTCGTCTTTTTCTTGAGTAATGTATGTATTTAGTAATTTAGCATCTTTTAATTTAAATTTTCTTATGGGAGTGCGAACTCTTTGATTCAAAACATATCCACCGTAAGGCCCCATAATTGTGTCAATATAAATTCCTGCTTTTTCTAAATCTTCTTTGTAAACTCTAATCATTCTTTCTGATACTTCAAGTTTATTAGAAAGTTCATTAATACTATACTTTTTACCTGTTTGTAATAATTCTAGCATTGTAATTACATTAGATACTTTAGACATAAATCCCACCTGACCTTTTAGTTTACATATTGACTATTTATACCACTATTTATTGTATATTTTAAATCATAATAGCATTTTATTTATATAATTTTAACTTATATTTAACACTAATCTTTGTAATATGCTTGATTTTTACTAGTTGGAGCATTTGGAAGTATCATTTTAACAAATCCGTTTTCAATTGCTGGTATTAAATAGTTTTCTCTAAATGAAATACGAGATTTTAAATTAAGTAATTTCATAAGTTCAGAAGTAGTATAATTTACTCCTGGTTCCATAACTTCTAATATTTTCCTTACATATGTACTTATATGATTAATTTGTTTATTAACACCTATAATAATTCCATCTAATACTTCATCAATCATTTTTAACATAAATTCTATGAATTCAGTAGAATCTCCCTTTGTATTACATTTTTGAATTACCTTATAATAATCTTCTTGATATTTTTTAATCTCTGATTCTATGGGAACATATTCAAACAATGGTTCCCAATTTGAAAGTATAACGTTCTGCCATAATCGGGCTGTTCTACCATTTCCATCTTTAAATGGATGAATAAACACAAATTCATAATGAAATATTGAAGATAATATTAAGGGATGTATCTCATCTTTTTTTGTCTTCATCCAATTAAATAATTGATTCATTAATATATCTACTTGTTCTGGTGGTGGACAGACGAATATACAATTACCATTTTCATCAAATACACCTTCTCCACCTTTTCTAAAGTTACCTGAGTCTTCTAATATTAAGTATGTTAATATTCCATGAATTTTCTTTAAATCTTTGATTGAGAATGGATTAACTTCTTTCATTTTTAAATATGCATTATATGCATTTTGGACTTCTTGTATTTCATTTCTAGGACCAATTACTACTTTTCCATCAATGATGT
>CANNTX010000071.1 GCA_947522695.1 uncultured Bacilli bacterium
AGGTATCTTTTTTTCAATTTATTTGTTATACTATTAGGGAATTAGACAGGAGTGGTTTGCATGAAAGTTATATTATTAAAAGATGTAAAAAAACAAGGAAAGAAAGACGATGTATTAGAAGTTAGTGATGGATATGCTGAAAACTTTCTTATTAAAAATGGACTTGCAGTAAAATACACTGATGGTTCTAAAAAAAGATTACAAAATGAATTAGAAACTAGAGCACTAGAAGAAGACCTACTAGTTAAAAAATGCCAAAGTGATAAAGAAAAAATTGAAAAATTAACATTAATATTTAAAGTTAAAGTAGGTAAAAATGGTAAAATATTTGGTACTATTTCATCTAAACAAATAGCCGAAGAATTAAATAAAAAAGGATTTAATATTGATAAAAAAATTATTGAATTAGATCATCAAATTGATACCTTAGGGATTCATAAAGTTTCTATTAAATTACACAAAAAAGTAGTTGCTAGTTTAACTGTTTCAGTAAAAGAGGTGTAATTAAGTGGCCGAAAGAAAAATGCCTCAAAATCTTGAGGCTGAGATGATGGCTTTAGGATGCGCATTTTTAACAAGGTATGCATGTGATAAAGTATGTGAAGATTTAGATAGTGATATGTTTGTTAGTGAAGCAAATAAACGTATATTTGAAGCAATTTACACATTACATCAAAATAAAATTCCTTTAGATTCATCAACAATTAAAAATGAAATTGAAAAACATATATCAATTAACGCTATTGGTGGAATTGAATATCTAAGTGAAGTAATTGATTCGGTTATATCATCAGCTAATATTGATTACTACATTGATATTATTAAAGATAAAGCCTTAAGAAGAAAACTAATTGATGTTACTAATAAAATCAACAGTGATGCTTATAATGAAGAAGAAGAAACTAATTATTTAATAGATGATGCTGAAAAGAAAATATTTTCAGTTACTAAAGCACGTAAAGCCGGCGAATTTAAATCAATTGCTTCGGTAATGAAAAGTGCTCAAGAACAATTGGAAAAACTTGCCAAGAATCAAAATGAAATTACTGGACTAGCAACTGGGTTCTATGATTTAGATAAATTAACCAGTGGTTTACATGAAAACGAACTTATTATAGTTGCGGCTCGTCCTGCTATGGGTAAAACAGCATTTGCTCTTAACCTTGCCGTTAATGCTGCATCAAAAAGTGATAAAGCTGTTGCCTTATTCAACTTAGAAATGTCCGCTGAACAACTTGCTATGCGTATGATAGCAGCTGCTGGTGGAATCGAAATGAATAAAGTAAGAACCGGTCGATTAGAACATAATGATTGGAAAAAAGTTAATGAAGCTATGAGTGAACTTAGTGAAACAAATCTTTATATTGAAGATAATGCTGGCATGACAATATCTGAAATAAGAGCTAAATGTCGTCGACTAGCAACAAGTGATAAAGGTTTAGGGCTAATTGTTATTGATTATTTACAGTTAATTTCCGGATCAAGTAAAAATGAAGGAAATCGTGTTCAAGAAGTATCTGAAATATCACGTTCCTTAAAAACAATGGCTATGGAATTAAAAGTTCCAGTTGTTGCTCTAGCCCAACTATCTCGTAGTGTTGAGCTTCGTGAAAACAAAAGACCAATTATGTCAGACTTAAGAGAATCAGGATCAATCGAGCAAGATGCCGATATCGTAATGTTCTTATATCGTGACGATTACTATAATAAAGCTGCTGCAGAACAAACTGATACATCAATAACTGAATTAATAATTGGTAAACATCGTAATGGTGGTACCGGAACAATCGAATTATTATTTGAAAGAAGCATGAGTAATTTTAGAAATTATATTAAAAAAACCGAAGAAAATTCAAAGTAAAGCGAAGTGATAAAAATGAAAAAGAAAGAAATAATTATATCAATCTTATTTACAATCTTAATATCTTTATTAATGTACTTTTTATCTTCAAAAAAATCTGAAGATTTAATTCCCGTTGATGTTTATGAAGTATTTGTTGAAGGAAAAAGCATCGGATACTTATCCAATGAAGAAGAATTTTTAAAATTAGTTGACGATAAACAAGAAGCAATTAAAAAAAATTATGGAGTTGATAAAGTATATCCTCCTAATGGTTTAGAAATTGAAAAAATAACAACTTATAATGAAAATATTAAAAGTTCAGAAGATATTTATAACACAATTGAACATGATAGTCCATTTACAATTGAAGGTTATACTATAACTATAAAATACAAAGATGAAAGTAAATCTCCAGTTGTTATATATTCATTAAAAAAAGAATATTTTGAAGATGCGTTTTATAATCTAGTATCAGCGTTTGTCGGAAAAGATAAATTAAATAGTTATAAAAATAATACTCAAGAAGAAATAACTGATGCAGGCACCAAAATAACATCTATTTATTGGAATGAAGAAATAACTATTAAGAAGTCATTAATAAGTACTGATAAGATGATTTTTACTAATTCCGATGACTTGAGTAAATATTTATTATTTGGTACAACCGAAAAACAAAAAACATATACAGTAAAAGAAAATGATTCAATAGATAACATCATTGATAATAATAATCTAAGTATTGAAGAATTCTTAATAGCCAATCCAACAATAACAAGTAAAAATACTTTATTAAAGAAAAACCAAGAAGTATCTATCGGATTGATTTCTCCCATACTAGAAATAATTCATGAGGTAGAAGTCGTAGAAAATATTAATAATAAAGCCATTACTGAATATCAAGAAGATAAAGATATGTATGTTGG
>CANNTX010000072.1 GCA_947522695.1 uncultured Bacilli bacterium
GCTGTAATGACTTTCCATCCCTTTGGCTTTTTAAGAGTAATATCACCATTACTAAAATCTTCAAATTCTATTTGACTAGCATCTGACTTAACTATTTTTATATTAGAATCAGGATTATAAAATAATCCTTTACCATTTCTGCCACCTTTAGTAAGCAAAATAATTCCCCCTATAATAACAAGAACTATACCTATTATAATAAGATTTTTTTTAGAAATATTTAGTTTATCAAGTTTCATAATATCAAATCCTCCTTTATATTAAAATTATAATTTGAAACAATTCAAAGAGCAACTAACTTGCCACAAAAATCAATGTTTTTAATGGAAAGTCATTTTAGCATAAATTAAAATATAGTATAATAATAATTAAGGAAGTGATATTCTATGAAATTTAATGAAATATTAAATAGATATCTAAAAGAATTAAATTGTTCTTCTAAAAAATTATCTACAAAATCAGGATTATCAGAGTCTGTCATAAGTAGATATCGTAGTGGTGAAAGAACTCCTTTAATAAAAAGTGAACAATTAAATAAATTAACAACAGCACTTTTTAATATTGCACAAGAAAATGAGCAAAAACAATATTCGCTAGATAAAATTCAAAAAGATTTTAATACTACATTAGCGAATAATAACTTTAATTTTACAACATTTAGTAATAATTTAAACACATTAATAAATACACTTAATATAAATATAAATGAAATGGCAAAATATATTGTATTTGATGCATCACATATTTCAAGAATAAAAAATGGTAAAGCTAAACCATCTAATCCAATAGAGTTTTCTAATAAAATATGTTCATATATTTTTTCAAGGTATAAAAGTGCAGAAGACATATACAATTTACAAACAATAATTGGATGTAAAAAAAATGATCTTTCTGTCAATAATTATTACAATACTTTATTTTCTTGGCTAACCAGTGAAACAACATCTATTAAAAATCAAACATCAGATTTTCTATATAATCTTGATTCATTCAATTTAGATGACTATATAAAAGTAATAAAGTTTAATGAATTAAAAGTTCCAAATATTCCATTTTATAAAGCTAAAACTAAACACTATTACGGATTAGAAGAAATGAAAAAAGGAGAATTAAACTTTTTTAAAGCAACTGTTCTCTCTAAATCAAAAGAAGATATTTTCATGTGTAGTGATATGCCTATGGAAGACATGGCAGAAGATATTGATTTCGGCAAAAAATGGATGTATGCTATTGCAATGTGTTTAAAAAAAGGACATCACTTAAACATTATCCACAATTTAGATAGACCATTTAAAGAAATGATGTTAGGACTAGAAAGTTGGATCCCAATTTATATGACTGGACAAATTTCTCCTTACTATCTAAAAGATAATAAAAATAATACATATAATCATTTCAATTATGTTTCAGGAACAGTTGCACTAACTGGAGAGTGCATTAAAGGACATCATAATAAAGGAATGTACTACTTAACCACAAACAAAAATGAAATTGAGTATTATAAAGAAAAAAGTGACTTACTTCTAAAAAAAGCTAAACCACTTATGGAAATATATAGAGAAAACAATTCAAAAGAATACGAACTATTTTTAAGAAAAGATGAAAACATATTATGTGATAGAACAAGATATCTTTCATCACTACCTCTATTTACTATCTCTAATGAATTACTTATTAAAATATTAAAAAGAAATAAAATAAATACCCAAGATATTGATAAAATAATCAAATATAAAAATGATGAACTAAAATACATAAAAAACATTACCAAAAATAGTAAAATTAATGATTATATCTATATAATTAAAGAGGATGATTTTAAAAAAGATTCACCTTCCCTTCTATTAAATAATTTATTTTATAATAAAAAAATTAACTATACCTACAAAGAATATATGGAACATTTAAAATTAACAAAATCATATATGAAAATCGTAAAGAACTATGAAATAAATTATGTAAAGGAAAAAACATTTAAAAATATTACTATATCAATACTTAAAAATAATTATGTAATTATTTCAAAAAGTTCTAAACCTACTATACATTTTGTTATAAAACACCCTAAATTAATTGAATCAATTGAAAATTTTAATCCAATTGTAAAGGAATAAATATATGAAAAAAAGAAAAATAAAAATCAAATGGAAAAATATAATACTTATTCTAATAATTATTACATCTACTATAACATTATTAATATCCATATTTAATATAATTAAATGGAAAATAGATTCAAATAAAACAAATTACGAAATAACTAATATTCAAGAAAATATAAATGTAGAAGAAATACAAGACACCGAAAACACTGAAATAATAGAACCAGTAATAGAAGTTCCAAAAGAAAATCCTTATTGGGATTATATAAATATGAATATGATAAATGTTGATTTTAGTGATTTAAAAAGAACTAATCCAGATGTTGTTGGTTGGTTAAAGGTAAATGGTACAAATATAAATTATCCTTTTGTTCAAAGTAGCGACAATGATTACTATCTAACACATAGTTTTAATAAATCTTATAACGGAGGTGGATGGGTGTTTTTAGATTATAGAAACAATGGCACTAATAACAAAAACACTATTATCTATGCTCATGGAAGATCCGATAAAACTATGTTTGGAACATTAAAAAACGTTTTAAATAACGGATGGCTTAACAATACAAATAATTATGTTATCAAAATATCTACAGAAACAGAAAATAGTTTATGGCAA
>CANNTX010000073.1 GCA_947522695.1 uncultured Bacilli bacterium
AAATAATTCTTATATTAATTTTTCAATTAGTTCTTTATTACGTAGTAGTCTTGGTTCATTTGGATTATATTTTAAGGCTTTATTTACGTAAATATAGGCTTCTTTATAATTTTTTAGATTATATTCACAAATTGTTAAAAGGTCTTCAATTGTTCCATTGTAACAAGCAGGATCATTAATATATGTCTTTGGATTTGATTTGATTTGCAATGCGAGTAAAAGATATAACTTAGCTTTATTATATTCATTTAGATGATAATATATTAGTCCTGTTTCATAATATCCTTCTCTTAAATATGGTGCTTCACTAATACTCATTATAGCGTATCTTAAGGCTTCTTTGTAATCTTTTAAATTATAATATGATCTTGATATAAAACGCATAGATGCGCATCTCTCATCATGCCATGTGGCATTTTTCATTTTAAGATGATGTTTTAAGGTTTTAATTGCTTCTTTGTATTTTCCATAAAACATATATTCTCTTCCTAAATAGTGATAGTTACGATCATTTTTAGGATTTTCTTTAACTGAAAGTTCAAGTAATGGCAAATAAGAACTTCGCGATTTGGTACTATCTGGGTAATGTTTTAATACTATGTCTTCTATTAAAATGGTTTTAGGGTTTTTTAGGGAACACTCTAAAACTTCATGAACTGGATTAACCCATTTATAGCCATGACGACTATGAATTTTTTCATAAAAGAAATTTACGGCAGGATTATTATTTTTATCGAATGACCATATATAGTTGTATTTTACTAGATTATATTTTTGGGCTTGTTCTAATTTTTGGCGCCAACCTTTATCAAATATTTCATCTAAATCGGTACAAACACATAAATCAGCATCATCAGGAACTAATTTTAACGATTCATTTCTTGCTACATCAAATCGCCAAGGGGCTATTATTTTAGTAGTTACTTTAATGTTATGTTTTTTTAATTTTTCAACAGTATCGTCAGTTGAACCAGTATCAAGAACATATATTTCATCGGCTTCTTTCATAGATTCATACCAACGATCTACAAATTTTGATTCATTTTTGCTAATAGCATATACACATATTTTCAATTTATCACCTATTAATTTTATGTTGTTTAAATCAAAAAAATGTGTTAGTTTATTAGTTGATTTGGAAGTGATTTTTTGAAAAATAGACGAAAAAAAGCTTTTGCATTACTTGTTATTTATAGTTTAATTATTTTTAAACTTAATTCTAGAAGAAATATTAAAGTTAATTATAATGAAGAATATGATAAATGTGGAGATAATTATTTTGCATGTTTAGATAATAAAAATATTTTTATTGTTGACGATAGAGATAGTTTTTGCTTGGATGATAATATTTATGTAATTGATAGTAGATATGATGATGATCCAAATATGATTGTATATAACTCTTATAAAATTAAGTCTTTAGAGGAAATAAAAGAAATATTAAAGATTTTAAAGGAATATGAAAGGCAATATCCTTCTAAGTGGGAAAGAAGTATTTTATCAATGGAATATGAATGGATAGTTCATAACCTTGCATATTATTTAAATATTTATCCTGAAAGTAGTAAGGATGTTGATTTAAATAATACGGATGAGGGGGTTTTAATTCCTAAATTTGAAAATAAAATAAAAGAGAAAATTCTTAGATAATAAGGTTTTCTCTTTTTAATTGTTTAAATCTTTGACAATTAAAATCATTTAATTTTTATTTCTATTCCTAGAACTCCATATTTATTTTGTTCTTCTATAGAATAATATTTTTCCATATCTTTAGGGTTTGCGATATCATCTTTATTATATCCTAAAGATTCTTTATCAAAATGTTTATATAGTTCTTCAAATGTTTTATATTTATGAAGATTTATTACTTCTGTTAATATTTTTTCATTGTTTAAAATGTTTGTAAATTCAATTTTATCTCTTATTTTAACTTTTTGTCTTTTTTCATCATAGAGTCTTAATTCTATTGTTTTTTTACCATTTTTAATAGAATTAAATGGTCCATTTTGTAATTTCATTTCATGTAACATATAATTTCACCTCACTAACGAGAAATAATTTTTAATTTTGTTAATTTATTTTTTAATCTTTTTTATTTTTTAGATAGTTAACTAATTCAGTATATGAATCTGTATTCCAAACACGGTATCTTTCTTCAGCGAGATAATTTCCCATTGTTTTATCATATCCATCTGGTATAAATATAAAGTCCCAACTCCATCCATATGTGCCTGACTTAGTTTCAGCTATTTTTCCTTTTGTCACTGATTAAAAATTTACAGGTTTTTTTCCATATTCACAATAAGCATATGCTTCTTTTGCTGAATGCATTGCAACTTCCTCTACTGTATCTGATTGTATTTCAGTAGTTTCCATTTTAATATTCTCAACTTCAACTCCTATATTCATAATAGCATATGGTATATATTAATTAAATACTTATTATGTTGCATTTTTTTAACTTTTTTACTAAAAAAAGAGAAAGATAATCATTTTTATGAATATTTTTCTCTTTTAATCTTATGCACTTGGGCCGGTTGGTCCGGTTGGTCCGGTTGGTCCGGTTGGACCAGTTGCTCCTTCAGTTCCTGCTACTCCTTGTGGGCCTGCTACTCCTTGTGGGCCTGTTGGTCCTTGTGGAATTGTAAAGTTTAATGTATAGTTTGGAGCTGTACCTGAAATTGTTACTTCAGCATTTGTTCC
>CANNTX010000074.1 GCA_947522695.1 uncultured Bacilli bacterium
CATCGTTAGGTGAAAGCTACGGATGTAAAGAATTAGGAATTATCTATTTGAATAGGAAGGATTATAAAAATGCCTTTATTTATTTTAATAAGGCTTTGGATGCTTCAGTTAAGGAAAGAAATATTTGGGCTTATTATTATCTTGCAAAGTACTTTTATTTAACCGGTTCATTAGAAAATAAGATAGTTAAAAATGTAGATAAAGCAATTCAATATTTTAATTATTCTAGCAATTTAATCGATTCTTTATGCGAATTATTATATATTTATTATGATAGACATGATCCAGAAAAAGTATATTATTATAAAAGTTTAATAGAAAAACATAATATGTTTAATGATGAATATAAAAAAATAATTGAAGGTGTTTTAGATAAAATAAAAACTAAAAAGAGTTTGGATATTACTTTTTAGTTTTTTCTTTAAGTATTTTTTTAATCTTATTATTTATTAAATAACTTAATTACTTTTTGTTCTTAATAATTGATGATATAGATTCATCAAATGGGGAACTAGTCATATATTCTTTTTTAGAATAATGTCTAAGTGCTAAGGCAAGTTGATATAAGAAATTATAATCAGTATTTTTATCATCTTCAGCAGAATATCTCGAATCAACAAATGCATCATCAACCATAGCTAGATCTAACATAAATTTTTCAGTTAAATCATTTGTTTTGTAAATTTGATTATACATACTATTTTCTAAATTATAACCATTTCTTTCCATGAATGCGAAAATCTTAGCAATTCGGTCATCACCTAGTGAAGTAAAAAGTACGGATAATTTATGACTTTTTAGGTTGGCTAAATCAAATCCTTCATTTATTAATAATGATTTTATGTAGCATTCGCAGGAAAATGCGAGTAAAGTTTTTATTGAAGCATCAGCTTGATAACTATAACTTTCTTTACTTTTGTCAGACGATGTATTATAGATAGGCACAAATTGTTTTTTATATCTTTCAATTGAAGATAAGGCAATTTCTAAATAGTTTTCAGCTGTGTTAAAAAATCCGATTGATTGATTATTTTCATAGGCATATTCATCTTTTAAATTTTGTTTTTTAGGAACAAATATATATTTGCCACTATTCGCAACTAGATATCCTATATTTTCATTCTTTTTTATAACTTTAATATAATTTTTTTGCGTTGTTTTGTGAAACTCACAGGTGGAAAATAACTTATACAATTTTTCTTTTGTAAAATATGGATAATTATTATAAATTAAATAATTATATAATTGTTTGGGATAATCTTTTGGAGTTGTATTAGGCAATTTAATTATTGCTTCAATTATTTCTGTAACATCATAAAATGTAATATTATGATATGATTTATTTTCTTGCTCACTTACAAAGGTTTTTATAATTGAACTATCTTTATCTTGCTTAATAGTTTCAGCAATTTCGTCCCAAAGTTCTTCATTATAGACTGGGCTTTTCTCTTGTTCTGTTTTTTCTAATGTATTAGGTAAAAAGAAGAAATTAAAATATTTTCCGATGTTAAATTCTTCTCCATCATTAAAGATTAATTTTCCATAGGGATATCCTTCACTTTCGATTAATTTTAGTATTCGATCAGTTCCCATTAATTTAAATTCGGTTCCAATACTTATTTTACCTGCTCCCCACTCTTGAACTAGAGCGATTGCTTTCTTTTTAATGTTTGAATTATTAGACATAATTTTACCTCCTTATTACTAATAAGTACTAATGATAATAGTTATTTCCAAATGAATCAGAACTAGTTGTTGTTCCATCATCAAATGTTTTTTCGCCAGCATAATTTGTATTGCTTGTTGTTATATTTTCATTTGCATTTGTATATGTATTTTGACCATAACCATTATTTACACTTTGTCCGACATAGTTTCCTGTTGAATCTGTGTAAGTTGTTTCTCCAAAAGCATTGGTGAATCCTTCTCCCATATAATTTCCTTGTTCATCATAATAAGTTGTTTTACGGAAATTATCTGTATGACTACTTGCTGGTTTCTTTGGTTTTAATTCTTCTGTTTCATTTTGTTCAAAATTTGCTAGATTATTTCCAGAATAAGTTGGACTTGTATAAACATTAAATGTTCCATCTGTTCCATAGTTTGCATTTCTAAAAAATTTATAAATTAATAAAGCAATTCCACAAGTAGCAATAGTTGGCAACGTTAATAGTAATGCAGTTGAGGTTTTAATTGGTTTAAATATAAGTTTTATGATGCCAGATGCGATTAAAAATATGATAACAAAGGTTAATATTCCTATAATTGTTCCTTCCATTTTGAGTATCACCTCTATTATCATTATAAATGATAAATTTGATATTTACTAGTTTTTTATCTTGGATGATGGTTAATTAAACTCATTGATTTTTTTAATTTTAAATTTATTTTTTCATTATCCATATGTGTAATTTTCTTTGAGCTCACCACAATTGCACAATTTTTTCAATTAACTTATCTTTAGAAATTTAAATTTGTTTATTATAATTATATAATTTTTTAACTATAGGTGAATAATTAATTTTTGATAAATCTATTAAGTTTTTTTCGGCTATATATTTGGATAAATACATGCTTTGAATAAG
>CANNTX010000075.1 GCA_947522695.1 uncultured Bacilli bacterium
TTTCTATATAAAAATTATTTTAATAATCTCTATAACTTTATTATAAAGAATTAGAAAGAAATAATCAAGGAATTATCGGAAGTAAATTTTTTAAAATTTTTACAAAAAAATGAATAGTCCTTATTTAACTACTCATTTCATTGATTTTGTTTTTTGTTCTTCAATTATTTCTTTATTTGCTTCACTTTCAATAAGTTCTTGTTTTAATTTGATAAGATTTTCTTTCCTTTTTCTAATTGTTTCTAAATTATTTTCAGCTTCATCATTGCTTATCATATTTGTTTGTTTATCTTCGATGATATCTTTTTCAAAATTATCTAATTTTTGTATGAAACTATCAATTAATTCTTTTTCACTTTCTTCAAAATATTTTTCTAATTTTGCTTCCTGTTCTTCTTTACTTAATCTACTAATTGGACCAGTCGAATATATGATATCTAGTTCTTCATCATCATTTACTTCAACATAAGCAACACTTTCTCCCAGCTCTTCTTTTATTGTTATTTTCATAGCATTTTCTAATCTGCTTTGACTAATTAAACCAGTTTTTAAACTGGGATTTTTTTCATATTCTTGTTTTTCAAATTCAGTCATTTCTTCAATAATTCCTAATGTTTTTAATTCCAATAAAATTCGATTAGGATATTGTGAATAATTAAACATTGTTTTAAATGATGTAAACAAATTATAAAAAGGTATTATCATTGAAAGTTTAAATATTTTATTGATTGGTAAGTCTTGATTTTTATCACCATATTCTTTTAAATTTGTTGTAATAAATTTATAGCCATTATCATAAATATTTTTTATCAAACTAAGTGAAGTATAAAGTATAACTCCATAACTAGACAAAATTGTTAAAATCCATAAAATTAAAAAATTCATATTTTTTCCTCCTTTAGGTAATATTCTATGATTGAACTATTTGAATGTCAAGAAAAAAAGATGCCACTTTTAGGTGGTATCTATAATTTATGCTTCTTCTTTTTTAGCTTTATTACCTTTTTTATTTAAAGGTATGTTATAAATATCTCTTACTTTATTTTCAATTTCTTCTAAAATATCTGGATTCATTTTTAAATATTGTTTAACATTTTCTCTGCCTTGACCAATTTTTTCGCCATTATAACTAAACCATGCTCCTGATTTTTGAATAATGTTATTTTCACTTGCTAAATCAACTAATTCGCCAGTTTTACTTACTCCTTCACCATACATAATATCAACTGTTGCTGTTCTAAATGGAGGTGCTACTTTATTTTTAACAACTTTAATGTTTGTCTTATTACCGATGACACTGTCACCCATTTTGATTTGTTCACCACGTCTAATATCTAATCTAATCGTAGAATAGAATTTTAAGGCTCTACCCCCTGGTGTTGTTTCAGGATTACCAAATAATACTCCAACTTTTTCTCTTAACTGATTAATAAAAATAGCAGTTGTTTTTGTTTTAGAAATTGTTCCTGATAATTTTCTTAATGCTTGAGACATAAGTCTTGCTTGTAAACCAACATGAGAATCTCCCATTTCACCTTCTATTTCAGCTTGTGGAACTAATGCAGCAACTGAATCAATTACTACAATACTGACTGCTTCACTTTTAACTAAAGCATCACAAATTTCTAATGCTTGTTCTCCAGTATCTGGTTGAGATAATAATAACTCATTAATATTTACTCCTAATTTTTGAGCATAAACTGGATCTAGGGCATGTTCTGCATCAATAAACGCTGCTCTACCTCCAGTTTTTTGTACTTCTGCAATTGCATGAAGTGCAATAGTTGTTTTACCTGATGATTCAGGTCCATATATTTCAATGATTCTTCCTTTTGGGAATCCTCCTACACCAAGTGCGATATCTAGGGAAAGTGAACCAGTTGATGTTACATCTATTTCCATGTGTTCAGAACTTCCTAGCTTCATTATTGCGCCCTTACCAAATTGTTTTTCAATATCAGCTAGTACTTGTTCTAATGCTTTATCTTTGTCCTTTGCTTCTATTGTTTTCATAAATAATTCACCTAATCTTTCCTTCATAATTTAATTTTATTATAAGAAATTTTATTTGTCAATATATTTTTACGAAAAAATGTTCGACAGATTTTAAATATTGGAAATTATAAAAATTTGCTAAAAAAATAACCATTAAAGGTTACATTTTCTTTGTTAAAACTTCTTTATTTACCATAAAATATTGAATTCCTGAGTATACAGAAAATACACAAGCAATAATTACTAAGTAATATCCAATTGAGAATCCGAACAACTCAAATGGTAAATTAGAAAAAAACATTAACGCTAATCCAGTCATCATACATGCTGTTTTAATTTTACCGGCTTTGCTAGCACCTACTGCTTTTCCATTTTTACTACTTGCTACCATCTTTATTGAATCAACAAATGTGTCTCTAAGTACAATAATTACTGGAATAATAGTTGGTAATAATCCATTACATGCCATTATAATTAATACACCATTTACTAATATCTTATCAGCAATAGCATCCATCACTTTGCCAAAATCAGTTACTTGATTATTTTTTCTTGCTAAATTTCCATCAAAGAAATCAGT
>CANNTX010000076.1 GCA_947522695.1 uncultured Bacilli bacterium
CATATTACTTCATTTGTTTCAAGATTGGTTACAACTGTTCCTTCAGGTACTTTAATAATGACATCTTCAGCATTAGCACCATTTTGATCGCGACCTTTACCATTAACTCCTTTATCGGCTTTTACTGTTTTTTGAACCTTTAAGTCAATTAAGGTTTTTAATGATTTATCAGTTGTAAAAATAATATCGGCTCCTTTTCCACCGTTACCACCATTTGGTCCACCCATTTCTACAAATTTTTCTCTTCTAAATGAGGTACAACCGTCGCCACCTTTACCGGCTATTAATTTAACTGTTACTTCATCTACAAACATTTATATCACATCCTTTTTATATTATTTGCTATTAATTTATTTTTATTTCTTTGCTTGGCTATATATATTAACATATTTATTACTTTAATTCAATGATAGTACAACCTTCATTTTCACTGGAAATATATATTTTTGAGATTCTTTTATCATTTTTAAATCTTAGATGTAGTTCTTGTTTTAATATGCCTTCTCCTTTACCATGCACAATTAGGATTTTTTTATGATTTAATTTTAGGTTATCGTTAATAAATTCATCGACAGGAACATATATCATTTCTCTAGTGTATCCGTGCAGATCAAGACTTGGTAAGATATTTAAAAAGGGGCTACCTTTATACATTGGAAGCCTCTGTATTTGCAGTGTTATTAGATTCTTCGACTTGTTTACTATCTGCTATTTCGGTTGTTTCAGATTTTTCATCTAATTTAATTGAACAAGCATCAAATATTTCTTGTTTATCTAATATGTTGTCAATTGTTCCTAGTTTTTCGGACGCTTTATAACAAGCCATATTGCATATTTTGCCGATAACATCCATATCTAAATTACTAATTATTCCGTAACAGAATGCACCTAAAAATGCTGCTTCCATCATTAAATTATCAACTGGTTTTACTTCGATTTTAGGAATATATTTTACTTGACGATCTTTAACATAAAGTGTCCCATGATTAAGTAGGTTTAAAGTATATTTAGCATTTTCTAAGTCTTGAATTTTTTGCATTACATCTACTAGAGTTTTAGATTTATTGTAGTTAATTGCAATTTTAGTTAAAGCACTAGCAAAGTTTTCACTTGCAACAACATATGTGCATCTTTTAGATAGATTATAATATTCTTTTGATACTACATTAGCAAGCATAATCATTTTAGCGTTTGGATAGTTGTTTGAGGAACCAATTGCACCAGCCATATCTGTTCCATCAACAATTATATAATCTGGATCAAAATCAAATTTATGTTTTGTTAGAAATTGTTCATTATCAAATATGATATTAGTTCTTGTACCATTAGATTCATTAAGAACACTGTAATTTTTATTAGTTTTAGTTTCATAATTTACTTCAACAAATTTAGTATCAATATGATATTCTTCTAGTTTAGATTTTAATTTAATTCCTTCTTCTTCACCGCCAACAACACCTGAATAATAGACATTTATTCCCCACCTAGCAAGCATACAAGCAACATATACGCTTATTCCTCCGTTAGAAATAATTCTTTTGGTTATTTTTTTATCTTTTCCTTCTAATGGGAAATTATCCACTATTTCAGTAACATCTATTCTTGGCTTTCCTATCACAATAACATTCATTTATATCCCTTTACTTTCTATGAATATTATAATATACATTGATTTTATTAACAAGAATTATTTTTTAATTAATGTTTTGGGCTTTTCTATTTCTTCGGTCATTAAACTTTTAATTTGATCTTTATTTTTTAAAATATAATCAGCTATTATTTTAGCTAAATTATCAACACCTTTTAGTGTTTCAACTTTCTTATCATATGAATCATAAATTTTTATTTGCCTTACGTTATTATTTAAATCATTCATCCTAATTGTTCCAAAAATTATCTCAATACAATCATGTTTATTTTCAAAAAATGTATATATTATTTTATAGAAATATAAATATAGTTTTTTATAATTTAAATCTAAAATTTTATAATTATGAATTAATTTTAAACGGTCTAAATAAAAAAAACATTGGGATTTATATTTAGCTTCCGTGTGAATACTAAATTTATCTAAATTGGATGGTAATATAATATCTATACAAGGACATTTTGGAAAAAATTCCATTCCGTCACTCATTATATTAATTTTTAATTTTTCTAACTTATCTGGGCATTTTATCTCAATATTTTCATAATAATTAAATGTTATATCAACTTTATTAACACTGTTTGGAAGTGTGATTGTTTTGTTTAGACAATAATTTTTAATATAACTATCAAAATTCTTGGTATTAAAATATTTAATTCCTTCTGGTAAGTTATTAAAAAATATTTTATCTTTATAAATCTTTCTAAATATTTCTAACTCATCTATAACTTCATATAAAAATTTTTGTATTTTATAATAATTGTATGGTCCAATATGTTCTTCTAAACTATATATTTGCTCTTGCAATGGACTATAAATATTTAAATACATACCAAAAAGCAATTTATAAAATGA
>CANNTX010000077.1 GCA_947522695.1 uncultured Bacilli bacterium
TCTATAACAGATAGTAGGAACGAAGAAATTCGTTCTTTTTTATTTTATTTTTTATTTTTATATGCTACTCTATTTGTAAGGGTGGTTAATAATGGATAAAAATGATATAGATATAATTAATAATATTTTTGATATTGATAAAAAAATATATAATGTATATGTTAAATTAGGTGAGCTTGAAGAAAATGAAAATTTTGATTTATATAATAAATATAAATTAATGCTTAAAATTTTAATTTCTAGTGAAAATAATTTATTTGATTCTTTTGGTAATAGTTATGAGCACTTAAGTGGATTACTTGAATATATCGGCTCTCTTACTGCACCTGACTTTGCATCTAGTCCAATTTATGCGATATGTGATTTTGATGATGCAAAGTACTTAAGTTATTATAGAATATATGAAAAAATTAAAATGATATTAATGAATGATAATCAGTTTGTTGCAGATAATCTAGATACTGATTTAAAAATATTTGAATCTAATAAAGATGAAAGTTTAAGTTATATTAAAATTATGAATTATAATTTAGCTCGTGAATATCGCAGAATGAATATGTTATTTTTAAGTGAATGTGATGATTTAAGGGTTGTTAAGAGAAAATATTTATATTCTTTTGTTTCTCCTTTAATCGAAGATGAAATGTTAAATAATGATTTTGTTATAAATAATTGTTCTTTTTG
Source organism: uncultured Bacilli bacterium (assembly GCA_947522695.1). Lineage (GTDB taxonomy): Bacteria > Bacillota_I > Bacilli_A > RF39 > UBA660 > CAG-533. The sequence continues at coordinate 685 of CANNTX010000077.1, forward strand.
GGATAACCTTAGAACAAATTCTAAATACAATATTTTTGAAAATTATATTTTTTCTAAAACTGGTTTAGAGAACACGAAAATTGACTTAGAAAATTTATTAGATTTTGCACTAATTGAAGATTTTAGCATACTTGATGGTGAATATTCTGAAAGCATGATTGATTTTAATTCAATAGTTTGTTCTTTTAAAGCTGGTTTATTGTTTTTGAGTGATGATGATATCATTGAGCTTAAAAAATGGGTTGAATTTTTTAGTAATGATATTCTTGAAGATGATAATATTAATGATGTTGATGATTTGGAAGATCTAGAAAATATTGATGAAGATATACTTGCAAAAAAGGAAAGATTAGATGATATATCTGAATATATTGAGGATATTTTAAGTCATATTGATGATTATAGAAAAATTGCTAATAAGGATGGCAACGGTAAAATTTATAGATTAGATTAGAATTAAGTGAGGTTTAATTATGTTAGAGCAATAAAATCTAGTTGGAACAATCAATATTTTATGCTATATAACAAAAAGTACACAAGATTTTTGAAAATTGTGTACTTTTTATATTTTACGATAAAATATTATTTAATTAATTTTGTATTAAATTATTTATGAAAATAGCCTATTAAAGAGATCAAATGAGAATAGATAATAAATCAAAATAACATTTACATTTTTTAAGAGAAAGATATGAAAGATAAAAAAGACATACAAAATGTAATCATAATACCCATAATTTTTAGATTTCTTCAATTGTAATTTTATCTAATATAAATATTAATTAGTGTGACTAATTTTTTGTTTTCTTTCATAAACTAGTTTTTTAGCATATGATTGATTTCTAAATACTGGTTTTAAAGAATTAATATCTAAAGTATAAACGTTACCATCTGAACTTATAACTGGTTCTTCAAATTTAGAATAAGTACTTTTATTTAGAATATTTTCTCTATTTAATACATCTATATATATTCCATGGTAATTGTAGACTAATGTTTTATATGTTTTAGTTTGTTCTAAATTTGGATCATAATTGCAATCATCAAAATCTCCCGATGGTGTATAGCAAGTTACTCTTGCTTTATATAAATTTTCTTTCACATAATGTTTATTCATAAAAATCGACCTCGCGTTTAATAATATCACTTTGATTTAAGAAACTCAAGATGTTATGTATTAAAAGTTGGTGGGGAATTAATAATTTAAATTTGCACTTTGGACATACATTAATAAAAATAAACTACTTTCAATTTAATTTGAGAGTAGTTTTTATATTATCTCGAAAAGTTCGAGTTTATTATCAATCTGGTGCTAGAAAGAGGAATCGAACCTCCAACCTACTGATTACGATTCAGTTGCTCTACCTAATTGAGCTATTCCAGCATAAAGAGTTTTAATTTAGTTTTCAATTATTTCTCCATCTAAACTAAAACTTTTAGCATCCGTTATTTTAACATTTATAATTTGTCCGATGGTATCCACTGGAGCAGATACATTAACTAATTTCATATTTTCAGTATATCCACATACTTTGTTACTATCTTTTTCTGATACACCAGTAACTAATACTTTTTGAATTGTGTTAAGCATTCTTTCGTTACTTTCTTTAGAATATTTATTAACTAATTCATTTAAA
>CANNTX010000078.1 GCA_947522695.1 uncultured Bacilli bacterium
TTTTACACCCTGTTACATCTTACTGTAACTCTATTTTTTCCATCTTTGGTACAAGTATATAAAGTTAAATCAAAATCACTTTCAATCATATCCTTAACATCAGTAGATTTAAGTGTTTCTATTAATTCAACTTCATAAACATATTTATTGTTATTAACATCAATAAAAATAACTTTATCTTTTTGTTTTAATTTATATAAATCACCAAAATGAGCTTTGTAAGAATGTCCGCATATAACCAAATTTTTATTTAAATTACCATAAAATAATGCTGGAGTCTTTTTTAACGAATTATAAGAATAACCATTAGTTATAGGTAAAAATAACTCTAAAGAAGGAATTTCTATATATCCTATATATTCTTCATTATCAATTATTTTAACATCAAATCCATTATCATTTTCAATAATATCATTTGTATTAATTAGTTCATTCATAGTTTTATTTACCATTTTAGATGAATAAATATCCTCCATATAATAATATATATAAAGAAATAAAGAAATAGATAATAATATAATACCTATTCCTAATAAAATCTTAGATACCTTGTTCATTTTTAACCTTTAAATTATAAAAGATACCTAACATTATAAATGTAACACCAAATAACCCGATTATTAAGGCTAAATAATTATTATTACCTGTTTGCACTAATGTTTTTGTATTTGTAATAACAACTGTATTGTCTATTTTTTCATATGTTGCAGTATATCCTTTAGGAACATTTATTTCAATAATATCATAATTATCATTCTTTTCTAAATCTTCCCAAGTATAACTCCAATTATTATCTTTATTTAATTTTATTTTACTAATTAATTCATTGTCTTTATATAATCCAACTTCTATATATTGAGGTAAATTTTCTTTATCATTTTTATTACTTAAAGGAGTATTCCATATTTTTTTAACATTAATATCTATTAATCTTAAAATATCAGTTTTTGGTTTACTACTTATTTCATAAGTAAACTTATTATCTACTACTTTTGGTATCGTAATTAAATATGAATTTATAGTAGAATAACCTTTAACCTTATTTGTTTGCTTAACTAAATATAAACCTAAATCTAAATTATCAAATGAAACTACACCATCTTTATTTGTTATTTTTTTCATAACAATTATGTCATCATTAAGACAAGAATTAATTTCATTTGTTAATGTTAATGATTCTAAATTATCAAGTGAAGCATTACATGTTATTTTATCAACATATTCATAAAATAAATGATAATCCTTTTCACTAACATTTGCTATTTTATATAAAGTTAATTCTGCTCCTTCTATTGCTTTATTTTCTTCTTTATCTGTTAACGTAATATTTAATTTACCTTTCTTATTAAAGTCTACACTATAATTATCAGCATAAACATTTATAGTAAATAACATTATTAACATAAATAAATATTTTAAATATTTCATATTTACCTCCTTAGTAAATAATCTTTCCCATTAGGATAAAGATACTTACTATATATATCTTCGTTATTCTTTTTAACAGGTTTTATAATAATAATTAATATTAATAATATTATTATAGGTAATGTTAAAATAGGTATAACTATTAATTTGTTAAGTTTAAATCCTTCAGTTGTTATATAAATTTTGTTAATATTATTATCAACTCTTTTACCTCTTACTAATAACCTATGTGTATTAATTCCATATGGTGTACAAGTTAAAAGAGTTACATAATCATTATTTTTATCTATTTTTAATTCCTTACTATTATTTGGCTTAACTATCGATATTTTGTCAACTTCATATGTTAACACTTCATCTAAAACTGTTATTTTAAAAGTATCTCCTAATTCTAATCTATCTAAATCAGAAAATAGTTTAGCAGATGGTAAACCTCTATGTGCTGATAAAACACTATGGGTACCTTTTCCACCAATAGGAAGACTTGTTCCTTCTATATGTCCTACGAAACTATTTAATGTATCGTTATTAGTTCCATGATAAATAGGAATTTCTACTCTTATTTTATCGATAGATAAATATCCAATCATTCCTTCATCATTAACGTTAAGAACCTTATTATAATTTTTCAAATCATCATAATCTAACAAAGGTTCCTTTAATTTAGACAATTTTTTATTATAATTTATAGCATCTTTTTTTATTTGTTTAAATTTATTAGTATCATAACTATTTAAAATACTTTCATAATTATAAATAGTTTTTGATCCCATCTTTTCATTATAATAATTACTTAAAGTAGGATAAAAGAGAGTTAAAAGTCCTATGAAAAACAATACAATCATTATAATAGTATTTCTTTTATTCATATTACTTCAACCTCCT
>CANNTX010000079.1 GCA_947522695.1 uncultured Bacilli bacterium
TTAATTATAAAATCTACTAACTCTTTACTATATAAATTGGCAAATGACTTAAATGCTCGATCATATATTAAAGGTATGATATTATCAGATATAACTATTGGATATTTAAGCATCTTTTTTCCTTTCAAAAATTTTGTTTCAAAAAACTAGGATTATTTCCTAGTCTTCACTTTCTTCTATAAAATTTATACTTTTATGTGGTTCATTAAAAAGCAAATCATTATAATCTTGTTGTCTTAAAGCCTCATAAACAACAATTGCAACTGTGTTTGACAAATTAAGTGCTCTTACTTTATCAGTCATTGGTAATCTTGCACATCTATCTAAATGTGGTTTTAATAATTTAGGAGGTATTCCCGTAGATTCTTTACCAAAAAAGAAATAATAATTTTTACTTTTATCACTATAATCAAATGAAGTATGTGGCTTATGACCATATCTTGTAAAATAATAAAATTCTCCTTCGTTTTTACTATAAAAATCATCTATATTTTCATATACAAAATAATTACAATCTTTAATATAGTTAACACCACTTCTTTTAATATAACTATCATCTAAACTAAAACCTAAAGGCTTTATTAAATGTAAAGTTGTATTAGTAGCAACACACGTTCTCATTATATTTCCCGTATTACCAGGAATTTCTGGTTCAAATAAAACTACATTAATCATTTGTTAACCTCCCACTTATCCATTAATTGAACAAATTTATCACCTGTTAAGATTTGATTTGTACTATCAATATAATCAACAGGTTTTCCATTTCTATAATATATAATTGCTGGTAATACGATTTCATTATCAGTAATTATACTAAGTTTATCATTTAAATTATTAATTGTCTTTTTATCGGTAACATTATCAGTACAATTAATATAAATAAATTTATCACTCAAATTATTATTTTTTAATGTTTTATAAACATACTTTTCTAAATTATATATATTTTTACTTCCAATATAAGTTAAATATAAATAACCATTATCTTTAATTTCATTCATACCACTTTCAATATCTTTGTATTCAAATTTATTGACCTTATTTAATATATAACTTTTATTTTCTTTACTATTATCAACCTTTTGATAAATAAATCCAATTGAAGTCATTATAAAAACACCTACAATAATTATTAATAAAAGCAAAATATAATTTTTTTTCATCTAATTTACTCCTTACATACCTATCATAACATAAATATATAAGTAAAATAAATTTAAACTTTAATAGTTTCGCATCTTTCTGATTCATTTCCTGCATTATCTATTGCATATGCACAAAAAGTTCGTCCGCTTTCTTCTTCCAAATATAATACATTTTTTAAAATTCGATCATTACCATCTTTTCTTAAAGCACCTGTTCCACTTCCATAAGGTTTAAGCCATGTCTGATATTTAAATATTCCCGTTCCTGTATCATATCCGTTAATATAAACTCTTATATTCCATCCTTTTAAATCACCATACTTTGGATCATAATATCCTAAATTAGTTACACTAAATGAAGTTATAATAGGCGGAATATCATCATACCAAACTGGATTAATATTAATATTACTATTAACAATCCAAGTATTTTCTTTAAAAGATTTTATACTATAGCCTTCTCTATCATAAACAACCACTTTTAATTTAGTACCATATTCTATATCTTCATTATAATAATCTATAACATGATCTGCCACCAATATTTCATTAATCCATACTGAAAAACAAAAGCTATCAAGTCCATTTTCATATAACACATTTTGTATAATTGAACTAATATTAACAGTAAAATTTTGTTTATTCCAGTTAGCAACATAATTTAAATTACCAGTTGTTCCCTTTTTTACATACACATCACGTAAAGGAACATCACCATTACTCCCAGTCCATCCAATAAATATATTTCCATCTTTATTTGGATTTTCTAATAAAAATTCATCTTCAACATTATAAATATCTCTTTTATTATTTAAATAACCACCATTAAGATTATAATTAATATTGTATGTTAAAATACTCCATTTAGCATTTACTTCTTTATTATTAATGTCATTTATATTATCACTATTTATATTATAACCTAAAAACTTATATCCATTTCTTTCAGGAATAGGTAAAGAAACTTTATTATTTTTAATTACTAAACCTCGTGTATTATTATAAATTCCACCATTACCATTTATCTTAAAATTATATTTTTGACTTTTAAAATTAAATATTACCTTACTAGAAGTACTAAAATATGAATATACTGGTAACAAGACACATAAACAAGCAATAAACAAAGGTAATATTTTAAC
>CANNTX010000080.1 GCA_947522695.1 uncultured Bacilli bacterium
GTGTTGTATTACTCATAAATCAAGGTTCTATGCGACATAGAACCAAAATTTAAAATGCAAATATAATATACCACTTGACTATTGTAGTGTCAAGCATAAGTTTGATGTTTTGTTTAAAAAATATTATATGAATTTTCGCTATTTTTATATTGACTTATTATTTTATTATTTGATATTCTATTACTCAAGGAACATTTAATTGTTTAGGTGATTACTTTATTTCTATATTTTTATATGAAATGAGGTGGTCGTTATGAATAAAAAGTTATTATATTTTATAATTGTTAATTTATTTATAATTGTTTTTGTTTTACTTTTTATCATTATTAAAATGATTGGGTTAAAATAAAAACACCATAAACAGGGGTTTTGGTGATTTCAGAATTTTTTAGGTAATCACTTAACATCTCAAAATTAAGTGTTCCTTTTTTATTTTATGTAAGTCTTCCTTACATATTCATTGTAGCAAAAACTAAACGAATTTTCAATATATTTAAATTATAAAAATTGCATATTATTTGCCAATGTATTTTTTACCAATTAACTAATTGTTGTTCTAATTTTAAATCAATTTCGTATTTATCTTTAGCTTCTTTTTGAACTAATTTAATTAAATTTAAAATATCTGATGATGAAGCATTATTTTTATTAATAATAAAGTTAGCATGTTTAGTACTAATTTCTGCTCCACCAATATTTTTTCCCTTTAGGCCAAGTTCTTCAATTATTTTACCAGCATAATTTCCTTTGGGATTTCTAAATACACTACCAGCTGATGGATATCCTAAAGGTTGACTATTCTTTCTTTTTAATAAATTATCTTTTATTTTGCTAACTATTTCATCATGATTACCATGTTCTAGCTTAATATTTGCAGCTAAACAAATTAATTTTTTATTAGTTTGAAATATTGAATATCGATAATCAAATTTTAATTTTTCTAATAGTATTTCTTCGATTTGTAATTTTTCATTTAGGACAATAGCACTTTTAATGATGTTGCTCATATTGCTTCCATAAGCACCAGCGTTCATATATATTGCTCCACCAATTGTACCTGGTATTCCTATTGCGAATTCTAAACCTGTTAAGTTGTTTTTTACACTTTCCTGGACTAATTTAGTTAAAACCATACCTGATTCAACATATATTTCATTTTGCTTAATTTTAAAATTATTTAATTTATCTAATTTAACAATTACTCCGTTAAATTCTTTATCACTAAATAGTGTATTGCTTCCTTTTCCTAAAACAAAATATTTAATATTATATTTATGAATTAATGTTATTAGTTCTTTTAAATTGTTAATATTATTTGGATAAACAACTAATTTAGCAATACCACCTGTTTTGTAAGTTGTTAAGGTTGATAATGAAATATCTTTTTCAATTTTTCCTAAATTAAGTTTTTCCAATTCTAAAATAAAATTATTCATAGTTATTCTCCTTCTTAATTATATGTTATTGTATTAAAAAAAGGAAAGCATGGTTTTCCCTTTGTATTAACATCCTTCTGTACAAGTACTTGATTGATTAACATATCCTTTGGTTGTATATTCATTACATTTTATATATGCTTTATATTCAAAAATACCCATATTAGATGTGGTTTTAACATATCCGTTACATTCTTCTTCATTAACTTTATTTGTTAAAGTATTATCGTAATCTGACAAATCTTGTAGTGAGATTATTTCATTGTTTTTTAAAAGACTAGGTTTTTCTCCATAATAAGCCTTAGCAACATTTGTCATTTTCTTTTCTAAAGTTCTATATTCTTTATTATCATTTTTTATTTTTAAACCAATTACAGTTAATCCACCAACTAATATTACTATTAAAATTAACCATATTACTATATTTTTCTTCATAATAATTCGACTACCTTTACTATTATCCCACTAAGAGTATCAATTTCACTATAAAATTTATATATAAAATAGATGGCTATTAATAAGGCAAAAATAAGTAATCCCATTAGAAATAACATCATTTTAAAGCCCCAACCTTTTTTGTTTAATTTCATATTCTTAACCTCTAATTAATTATAACAATAAATAATAAATTATGTAAATAAAAAACTTCCCAGTTGTGGGAAGTTCAGTTTAGTAATTAAACTAATTCAACAGTAGCTCCAGCTTCTTCTAATTTAGCTTTAATTTCGTTAGCTTCATCAGCTGAAACATTTTCTTTAATGTTTCCACCTTTGTCAGCTACTCCTTTAGCTTCAACTAATCCTAAACCAGTGATTTCTCTTATAAC
>CANNTX010000081.1 GCA_947522695.1 uncultured Bacilli bacterium
GTAAGATTTGTTCTACTATTCATTTCTTTACAAGATTTTGGAACTTTTTTTATACTTTCTTTTTCAATGTTTGTAACATAGTTATTGTCATTATCATAATATCTTTCCATACTTTCTTCCCCTCTAATTAATTCATTTAATTTTATTATTTCATCACTTTTAATAATATAATCAAAAGTATGAATAAATCCATTGCAATAATCTGAAATATCATTAAAATTAACTTCTTTAACTGCTAAATTATTTTTCCATTTAGAAATATTACTACCATATATATTTCCATCATTACTTATACGTAACTCGCTAAATGTATTAACATAAAATTGATATTTAGTACCATTAACTAATTCATATAAACTCGCTCTATATATTTCACTACTTATAGGAAATACTATTTTACTAGATATCTCTTCAGCATAAACTTTTCCTTTATATATTATTAATTTAAAATAAATGTAACCAATTTTAGTATCTCTATCATAAACATCAGCAACAAATATTCTATCATTTAATTTGTAATCGAACATTATATTTTCCCCCCTTAATTTTGGTATTATTATTTATTTACCACTTAATAATTTTATCTTAACATCTTTATCAATTGGTGCTTCCGGTAATTTTAACCCATACTTAGTAAATATTTCACTATGTTTAGACATTTCTATATTAAATTGTTGTCTTAAATCATCGTTTTTGCCTATTTCATCAAGTAATATTTTTGTATTCTTCAAAAGTTCTTTTTTATCCTTTTTTAGATATTTTTTATCTTCGAAATAGCTAAAGTTAATTTTAGCAAGACGATGAAATATTAAAAGAAATAATCCTGATGCTAGTAAAGCACACAGTACATTAAGAGCTGTTGCTGTACTTTCAAATTCTTCTGATTCTAAATCTATTGTTTTATATATTATCTCGTAATAATCAATAAGTTCTGTATATTCAATTGGTGATTTTGATATATCTATAATATTCTTTTCAGCTTCTGGTAATAAACTATTTGATTGTATATATTCAATATATTTTTCAATATCATCATATCCTAGGAAACTTAAATCATAGGTCTGAGTTTCTCTTAATTTTAATTTGGCTTCAGCTGCTCCATAATTATATTCTCTACTTGCTCTTCCTTCTTTTTTAGCGGTTTTGTCATCTAAAACATGATATTCAATAAGATATGTTTGTTCCTGATTTGATGCATCTAAAACTCCCATTTTTTCCCTAGCACTAGTTGATGTAACTTGCTTTGTAATTGAATTGTATATTTCAGTATTAGTTTCATAAGAATATTCTGAAGTGAATTTCTTAAACCAAGAAAATACTCCTGAAAATATACCTATTGATATTGATAAAGTTATAGCAGTTGAAATTAGTGATGTAAATAATTTTAACACTGATTCTTTACATGATTTTTTAAAGTAATGCACATCATCATTGGACGTTTTATAAGAACTATAAGTGTGATAGATTTGATTATCACTTTCATCAATTAAAGATAATAAATCTGTCATTTCGTCTTTAAGCGATTCTTCTAATTTTTCTTTTTCATCTCTAAAGACAATTGTCTTTATAAAACTATTATCTAGAAATTCAGATGCATTTAAATTCTTTTTGACATTATAATAACCAGCTTCTATTTCAGGATACTTAGTTAAATCTAAAGTACTAATATATTCTTCAATCATTAAGCTTATGAACATTGTATCGTTACTATCACTCTTACAATATTCTAGTAATTCACTTTTTTGATTTAATTTTATCTCTTTAAATATAACTTCGACAATTTCTTTATAGAATAACTCTACTATATTTTTTTCATCTTCGTAATCTACTACTGAAGAATTTCTTAATCCTTTTAAAAGTTGTTTTATTTCATTAATTATTTCATTTATATTTTCCACACTAATATTAACTTTATTTAAATATTTGACATAATAATACGCTTTAACATAAATAGTATAACTATCTAACTTGGCATCTAACTTTTCTAATTTGCCTGTAGCGTTTATATAATCAGTCGCAATAAATCCTTCAAAACTATTTTTCTTGGATTTTTTAATATCATTATTATTTTCTACTTTGATATCATTTAATTCTTCTCTTATTCTAGACATGTCAAAACCAATTTTTTCAATCTCTTTTATTTTGTTATCTATTTCAATTAATTT
>CANNTX010000082.1 GCA_947522695.1 uncultured Bacilli bacterium
TTAAGTGGTTCTTTTGGTTCTGGTAAAACATTTATTGTAAGTGCTTTATTAAACGAACTTGCTAAAGATGGATATAATTCTATTATTGTTTATTATCCTGAACTACTTAGAAGCCTAAAGGAAGGATTTGGCAATGAGGATTTTAATGATCGACTTAATGAAATAAAGAAGTGCGATTTATTATTATTAGATGATATTGGAGCAGAGGCAACTTCTTTATGGAATAGAGATGAAATCTTAGGAACTATTTTACAATATCGAATGGATAATAAATTAAGTACTTTCTTTACTTCCAATCTAACTTTAAATGAACTAGAAGAACATTTTATTATTAAGAATAATGAAGAAGAAAAAATTAAAGCTAGACGAATAATGGAAAGAATTAAATTTTTAACTAATAATAAAGAATTAATAGGAGAAAACAGAAGAAAGTAGTTTATATTATCAGTATTTCATTGAGAAAAAGTGGTAAAAGTGGCAAAAATTCTCAATAGAGGTTTCTATGAAGGAAATTGAAAGAGATATTTATTTAAATAGATTAATAACTTATAATAAACTTAAAGCAGAATAACTGCTTTTTTTCTTGAATAAATACATTTAAATTGATAATATTTAATTGTAGGAAAGAGGTTGATAATTAATGGAAAAAGAAGAATTTAAAAATTGGGAGTATATTGTCTTAATAATCATGTTATGCGTAATAATTGTGTTACTTAGTATCGTATTATACAAAGCTATTAATAAGAAAAAAGCAAATAATATCAATGAAGATAATATAGTAAGTAGTACCAAAATAAATGAAAAATTATATAAAACCTTTAATAGAAAAGATTACGATACATTTAAAAATATCAAAGATAATTATGTTGTTAGAGATATGAAAATAGTTCAAAGTGACAATAGTTTTACAAGCATTAAATTAAATGATAATGAAGTAGGTATTAGATATGTAATATATCAAGAAGAAAATGAAGACAAAGAAAATAATGTTTATTATAGTTATTATTTAGAATTATATTTTAATAATACTAAATTAAGTAATGTAATTAGAATAAATGATACTAAAGAAACTTATAGTGAACTAGGAAGTATAAAATTAGATAATATTTATTTTAATAAAATAAAAGGAATAGATAATAAAGAGTATTTAGTAATAGATACTAATATTAATGCTAATGATTATTCAACAAGTAGACATTATGTTTACATCCTAAATGATGAATTTAAAATTATATATGAAGTTCCATTTGTATTAGGACAAGAATTATCATTAACTGAAGATTATGATTTATCTTTTAATAATAAACTAAATATTTCAAGTGATAGTATCTATTATTTAAGTTATAAAAAGAAGAATAAAGTTGATATACATAAAGTAACAATTTATGATAGCAAATATTATGATGAAACAATTGATACTAAAAGCGGAAATAAATTTTGATTTAAATTTGATATATAATTACTAATAATTACAAAGAGTAAAATTTCCGTTTTGCTTTTTTTATATAAAATTATTTTACAAACTTCAAAAAATTAGGTTCACTTTAATGTTGCAATAATTTTAAATATTTTATATAATTAGAATAGAGAGTAGGAGTATAGAGGTTAATGAATAAAAAAATAAAGTTAAAGTTCATATCAATATTTATATCGATTATGTTTTGCTTGGGAGTTATGTTTATTGGATATAATTCCTTTAAAAAAATCAAGTATATAGAAAAGATTACGGTTAAGAACGAGAATATTATAGCCAAAACTAATGACGTACTTTATCAATTTGTAGTAGATGATGATAAATCCGGAATTTTAGTTCCAAATAATTTCTATACTAACATGGGAGGAAATAGAATATTATTAGACGGAAGTACTGATACAAGAAAATATTATGGTTGTGATGATACTTATTTAAATAGTAAATATTGTTTTATAGGTATGGATTTCGTACCTAATAAAGGTTATGAATTTAAAGGATGGGCAACAAACAGTGAATGTACAACTACGAGCAATTTAGATACCAGTAAAACATACAAAACCAAAGATTTTACTCACCGTAAAGTGAAAACAACAATTGTTGTTAAAGCATGCACAAAAAAAATAGATAATTCAAATAATAATTC
>CANNTX010000083.1 GCA_947522695.1 uncultured Bacilli bacterium
TTTAATGATTATTACAATTTGTTGTTTTTTATCCAATCACAGCATTTTTCTAACATAACGTCTTTCTCAGATTTATAATCATCTATTGTTAAATTGATATAATAGTCTATTTCTAAGTATTTTGGCTCAAAAAAACTTTTAGGAAATTTATGAAGTTTCTTTTTAGTATAAATTCCCTTTATTATGTGTCTTTTTTTATCTTCATACCAATAGACCCTTGAAAAGTTAAATGTAAATTTAGTATTTGGAAGTTCTCCATTTCCAAATATATAACCAAAGCAATTTATTGGTGTTCCAATACCTTGACCAACTATTTTACTTCCAATTTTTAACATGTTTATGGCTGCCATTCTGCCACTTGAAAAAACACTTTTATTTACCAGAGTTACTAATTTTAGTCTAGTATGTTTTAAATATTTTATTAAAGGCTCTATTAATGAAGATTTTCCACCTGAATTACCTCTTAAATCTAAAATAAAAATTTTGATATTATTATCATGTATTAAATTCTTTATTTTTTTAATGTCTGGAATAAACTTATTTGTGCATTTAGGATATTTAAAAATTAATATATTATCTTTAATTTGAAATTGTTTAAAATCTTCTTTTCTAATAATTGTAAGTTCTTTAGAATAATCTTTATTTATTTCATATTTTATAATTCCTTTTGAAGTTTTATATTCTATATACTTAGCGTTATTTTTTATGCTTGGCAAAGATAATAAGATATTTTTATCATTTAAATCAGAATGAAGTCTATTAAAAAACCAATTAGTAGTTCCATAACTAGTACATTTTTCTAATTCTTCTGTTATTTTACTAATACTAACATTATTAATTTCTAGTAGTTCGCTGTAACTATATTTTTCTTCACTACATCTTGTAACATATAATTTATTATTTATAGATTGAATAGAAAGAGGATAAGCATTGTTATTATTACTCATTATTAATCTTGTATGGGCATCAATGTGGCCACTCATATATTTTATAATGCAATTCATAAAGTAAAAAAAATCATAATCATCGTTTATCTTGTTATTTTTTAAGAAAGTATTTATAAAATTATTTAATTCTTTTTTACTATGCAAGAAATAGAAATCTAAATGCATGCTTTCGTTATAATACTTTTTATCAAGTTCTTTTCCTCTTTTGCTTTCGGCAAAATTCAAAAAATAGTCTAAATCTTCTTGATATCTTTTGTCCATTTATCCTCCGTTTTTAGGTAGGCATGTTTATTTATATATATATTTTTTATAATTATAATTTGTTTTTAGAGTATATAATAGATACTGAATCAGTATCTTGTGTTCAAAAAATATATTCAATCAATAAACTATATCCATATAATTAAATTATATCATAAATAAAAAGAAAAGTTGTATTAAATTTTGTCTTCAGTAAAATGCTTTGGTTGTGAAAAAATATTTATAATAGTTAATGATAAATTGACTATTAAAATAGAAACTTTCTATGAGAGATAATATTATAATTTTATTAAGATTTGATAAAAATTATTTAAGAAAATTTATAATGATAGTTAAATATCGAAAATATTCATAATACGTTATTTACAATGATAAGTTACAATCATAAATTGTTACTATTCACATCCTATATAAATGAAAAGTTGTATTTAAAAAAGATAGACTTATTTATCTATCTCTTGACTGAACTGTAACTAAAAAATATAAAGATATGGATTAACGGTATACATAGACAAATATTTATGGTATGTTATTTATGTAAGGAAAAATGTTAAACCATTTTTGTAAGGGGGCTATTTTCGGATAGAGCCTTATTTTTATTAAAAAATAAAAATTATAGGAAGGCTAGAAATAGGCTTTTTTAATAATAAAATTTTAATGAATAGAAATGAATAATAGGAGAAATAAAAATGATACCTTTAAAAATAAAACCTTTTTTTAAAACTGATTATATTAAAAATGATATTACCTCTGGAAGTGTTAATTGTTGTGAAACTAATGCTTTTAACATTTATTATAATGGTGAGATTGAAAAGAATATTATTCTTGGTACATATTTAAGTGGAGATAATGATGCTATATCATTAAGTGCAAAATGTTTAAAATGTGGTCGTTTA
>CANNTX010000084.1 GCA_947522695.1 uncultured Bacilli bacterium
AATTTTAGTTAGTAGTTATTACTACCTATAAATTGTTGCTTTTAATGGTTGTTTTACCAGAACCATAAGGGCTCCATAAGAAAATTCACGTCAGATAATGACGTTTTTTTATGCACTAAATTGTCACTCCCATCCCAACAAATCCTGAATTTATTGTCATTTCATAAAATTAAATTATTAATGATTAAAATTATCGAAAAAAACAAATAATCAAAAAAAGTAAGACCTGAATAAGACCTGAGAATTTTAAAAAGTATTAATAAAAAATACTTTTTTATTATACAATTTTAAAAATTAAACCAATAAAAAAATAAGGTAAGGAACTCTATTATTCTCTACTTATAATATTATAGATATTTATTCCAACTATTTGGAAGATATACTGTTACACCATTATAAATAATTTTATCCCATTTACAGCCATTGGCTATTCCAAAATTATTTTCTACTAATTCACATTTGTTCCACACTTCCTTTACCCCCTACCTCACGGTTGATGCGTTGTGCTTCTCTAATACTTCACAGATACTTACGCGTATAGTTGACTTTCACCACCTAGTTATATGCCATGCACGGCACACAAATAAGATTACGTTCAATCGAATCTTTTAATAAAGAATATCAGACTAATTATAAGTTAAAACCAAAATTAAAAGGTAGAAACAAAGACTATCATATAACTGAAATGGATAACTATCAACAAATGAAAAATAACATTGAAATACATCAGAGAAATCTAAAATTAATTGAAGAAAAGAACAATAATTTATCTAATAAAACTAAAGAAATTGAAGAAATATTAGATAATTTAAAATCAAAAGGTTTTATAAAAAGTGAATTAGTATTAAAAGTTGTTGATAGAGATAAAATGATTGCATTTATTCATTTAATTGATAGAACTATTGCTGAATATCAAAGTGTTGCAGAACTAACAACCACACTAAAAGAAGTGGAAACAGAATTACTAAATAATCGTGATAGATTAAAATTGTTAGAACAAGATAATGATGATTTATCTTTAAAAGTTGATAGTTTAACAAAAAATATTAAAGAAAAAGATGAAGAAATATCTGACCTTAAGAAAGAAAATCTTAATTTAAAATCCCTTTTACAAAAGTTAAAAGATAAATTTTATTTTATAAAACATTTTATTTTTAATAAACTTATAGACCATAAAGAAAAAGATAAATATGTTCAACTAACTCATGATTTATATGAGCATAGAGGATTAGATGAAGATGATTATAAAGAATTAATAAATTTTTCTAAACCTATTAATAGTTCAAGAGATTATATAGCAAAAGAAAAAGATGATTATGAGCGTTAATGCTTTTAATCATCTTTTTTATTTATCTAGCAAAAGTTACAAACTTTTTGATTTTCTTCTTGAATTTTTCTTAGATAAATTTTTTTCATAATCAATAATATTATTAAAATCAGTATATAATCTCTCTAACATATCCATTTCGTTTATATTTAATTTTTTATAATAATCAAACACTAATCTTATATATCTGATTGAAAAATTATCTATCCAATTAATAAAATCTTGTTGTGTATATTCATCAAAATCAATTGAGTTATAAAATTCATACATTTTATCATAATTATAAGATGCTCTTGTATATGTTCTAGATTGATTTTCTTTTTTTGTACTTGTATTATTGTTTTGTTTACTAGATTCATCAACATTACTTGAATGTGGAAACTGACCGCTTTCTCTAAGTGTTTGGTCATATAATTTTCTTGCTTCTACATCTCTTAAAACACTATATGCTCCATTTATTTTACACATCATTTCATGACACGTTTTGTTATTTGTACCAGGATTAACATCAGGATGATATTCCATAGCCATTCTTCTATATGCTATTTTAATTTCTTCAAGAGTAGCAGTTGGTGATACTCTTAATATTTCATATAATGTTTGTTCATTATTGTTTTTTTGCATAATTATCCCCCTTAAATTTGTATTATAGTATAACATAAAAATATATTATTTGCAAGTTCAACCAAATAGGT
>CANNTX010000085.1 GCA_947522695.1 uncultured Bacilli bacterium
ACATTAAATGTAACAACACCATCTTTAGTAGTTTTATTAATTATTTCAGCATTTTTAGGAGCATTTTTTAAAGTTAAATTAACTTTATCTCCTACATATGAAACCTTAATATCTTTAGAAATATAATAATTTCCAGATAATTCAAATGATAAATCAGTAACATCAATACTTAAACTAATATTTTTATCTTGTTTATAATTTTTAGCATTATTAACTAAATTGTAAATAATTCTACTATAAGTATCTGTATTAATTTTCTTAAGAATACTTACTTTAACATCTTGTGGAATATTTGCATTATTATTATTTAATAAGTCTTCATACCACCAAATAGCAATTTGCATTGCATAATAATCTTTATATTTATCTCTAGTATTTGGTTTGTTTTCTAATATATAGATAAATCCATCATCGACTTGACTATATAATTTCATAGTATATCTGCCTTGATATACCAAAGTCTCATTTTGACAGTAAACTAAAATGCCACCATCAATTTCTTTATAATGCACTTTAGGTGCACCTTCAATGTAATCTGTTAAAATAACAGGATCTTTAGTTTTAAATGTTTTTGGAGCAGTTTCTGCCAAAACATTTGTATATAATCCAAATAAAGATAATATACCAACTAAAATTGTAATCATAAATGATTTAATATTTTTCATTTCAAAACCCTCTTTCCTTGAATACGATTAATATTATAGCATATATTCAAAAAATATGCAAACAAAATTTCTCTTTAACACTATTATTGTTTAAAACAAGCCTAAATTAAAGAAATTATTAGCAACCACTACGCCAATACCAAGAACTATAATTATAAATACAAATATTAATACCTTAACTAAAACATTATTAGATTTAATATCATTTTCAATATCTTTAAAATCTTCAAAATCTTTATTAGAAATTTTTAAATTTCCTGTATAAAAGTCATTATCTTCTTGTACTAGTTCATCTTTTTCATATGAATTAGTTTCTGATAACCCTAATAAATCAGCATCCTTTTTACTATTTTGAATCTCTATTTGTGCAATAGTATGAATTAAATCTTTTAATTCTTTTTCTTCAGCCGTTTCCTCTTTTTCAGTATATTTACTTTTAATCTCATCAACTAAACTTCTTGCGTCAACAGATCTATTTAACTTACTTCTATCATAATCATAAGATACTTCACTTTTAGCTTTATCTAAAATTGAATTTAAATCATATTCCTTTGTTATTTCTTTATTATCTTCTTCAATTTCCGGCTCTTCTAATTCTATGGATTTCCTTTTTGGAATATTCTCTCTATATTTTTTATCTAAAATTTCTCTTATTTGATCAACATCTATCTTTTTAACATCACTTTTTAGTATTTCCTGATTCGAATTAACATCAAATTTATCATAACTCTGATTTTCATATGAATTATACAAATCTTTATTAAGTTCTGTTCTACTTGGAATTTTATCAAAATTTTCCATAAATAATCCACACACCTTTGCTATAAAAATAATAACATACTTTAAAACATTTTACTATTACTTGATTTTAAATGTTTTAATTTTTATAATATTAATATGGAGGAAATATGGAAAAAGTAAAATTAAATCAAGATATGTGTATTGGTTGTGGTGCTTGTACAGGAATCGCTCCTAAAAACTTTGATTTCGGCGAAACACATGCCAATTTAATAAGCGATGAAGTTACACCAGAAGCTAAAGAAGCAGCAGATTGTTGCCCAGTTGGTGCTATTACTATTGAAGAAGAAAATTAGTTTTCTTCTTCTTTTTTATATAAAAAAAGAAATACTAGTTATTATTTTTTAACTTTAGTATTTCTTCTTTAGTTAAACCAGTTATATCTGATATTTCTTCAATAGGTTTATTCTTAATCAACATTTTAGTAGCAATTTCAATAGAATTTTCTTTTTTGCCTTGTGATAACCCTTCGGATTTTCCATTATTATAAGAATCGTTAAGTTCTGATTCTCTTATATAATCATCTAATTCCTTTTTATCATAATATAATA
>CANNTX010000086.1 GCA_947522695.1 uncultured Bacilli bacterium
GGAGCGAAGCCTTATTTAATAAGGGAAACGGTAAAAAATAAACGGTAATTTAATTTAGGGCTTATTTTTCATACCCGGCAGGTCGGGAGTTCAAATCTCTCCGCCGCTACCATTTGAAATTATACCTAAGGATTTAATATCTTTAGGTTTTATTTTGATAAAAATTATTGAAATAAATTATATCTTTGATAAAATTATTATGATATGAGGTATGTATTATGTATAAAATGATTGTAACTGATTTGGATGGAACTTTATTGGATAAAAATAAAAATGTAAGTGAAACAAGCAAAAAATATTTGAAAGAATTAAAAGATAAGGGTTATATAATATGTGTAGATACTGGTAGAACTTTAGGAAGAGCTAGTTATGCGTTAGGTGAATTTGATTATATTAATTATATAATTGGTAATAATGGAACGTATATTTATGATGTGTGTAATGACAAGAATTTATATGAAAGTACTATTAAAGTAGAAGATATTAAAGAATTATTTATTAAATATTTAGATGAATATGAAGTGTTTGAAATAAATAGTTATGAATATATTTTTAGTTATTGTTCAAGAACAAGAAATATTGAACCATATGTTGAAAAAATAGATAATAAAGATGAATTTTTTGATAAAATAAATGAAGTGTATAATGTTACTATAAGTTTTAAAAATAAAAGTATGGTTAATGTATTTTTAGAGGATTTAAAAAATAATTATAAAGATATTGATTCATTTATAATGGAAGATTCTTTTTCAAATAAAAAATGGATTACTCTTATAAATAAAAATGATAATAAATATAATGGACTGTGTATATTAAAAGAGAAATTAGGTATAAATAATAATGATATTATAGCGTTTGGTGATGGATTAAATGATGTCGTAATGATTGAAAATGTTGGTTTTGGTGTTGCAATGAAAAATGCTTTAGACGAAGTAAAAAATAAAGCAAATGATATTACATTAGACGACAATAATAATGATGGTGTAGTTAATTATTTAAAAAGTATATTAAAATAATTTTAGACTTTAATTTTAGTCTAGTTTATGTTATTCTTTATATATAAAGATAGGGTGTTTGTTAGTGAAAAATATTAAATATTTGTTGTTTATGTTATTATTAATTCCACTAAATGTTTTTGCAATAGAGTTTTATTGTGATAGAACTGTTAAAAGTGGTAATGATTTTAAATGTATATTATCTAATTCTTCTAATAGTTTGTATAATTTAACTGCTAATTTAGATTATGGTAACGATATTAAATTAAAGAATGAAGTATATTCGAAAGGTTATAGTAATAGTGGTAATAATAGTAATTTAAATATTATGGGACCTGGATTTAATGCTCCAACTACAATAGGAATATTTATTTTTAGTGCTCCTAAGGTAGGTAATGATCAAAAATATATTATATCCTTAAGTGAAGTTAAATTTAAGTATTTAAGTTCTGAGAGTAGTTTTCATGATAATGGAGATTTAAATTATACAATTACGGTTAAAGGAGATGGTAGTACAACTAGTTCTACAACTACAACAATTAAAGTTAATAATAATCCTAAGACAAAATATGAATTGAATCTTTATTATATGGATGATAAACAAACAGTTATTAAAACTGGATGTGAACCAAATGGTGAAGAGGGATGCAGTATTTATATAGCGGACATTGATGAACCAAAAAAATATGGATATGAATTTGTTGGATGGAGTGAAAGTAAAAATTGTGATAGTTTTAAAAATTATGATGTTTATGCTTTAAATTCTGATATAGATTTATATGCATGTTTTAAAAATAAAAGTAGT
The DNA here is from genome assembly GCA_947522695.1 of uncultured Bacilli bacterium. Lineage (GTDB taxonomy): Bacteria > Bacillota_I > Bacilli_A > RF39 > UBA660 > CAG-533. Next base: position 1,801 of record CANNTX010000086.1, read on the forward strand.
GATACAATTAATTACTTAAAAGATCTTAGTGTTGAAGGATATGAAATTAATTTTAGTAAATTTATTTATAGTTATAATATAAGTATTAAAGGTGATAC
>CANNTX010000087.1 GCA_947522695.1 uncultured Bacilli bacterium
ACTTTAATATTATAATCTTTTAATCTTTTTTCAATATAATTAGATAAATCATTCATTTCTTTTTCTTCATTAGTATAGCCAACTGATTTAACACCTGGATTACCATCTTGATTTGAAGGACTAAGGTATACTTTATAATCAGTTTTATTACCAATGTTTAAGTTGTATGTTGATACTGGACTATCATAAGATTTATCTTCTTTAATTATGGTTTTAATTGTGGTATTTTCTTTAATTAATATAGGATTTTCATAGACAGGACTAGTCTCATTAGGATCTGTCCCATCTAATGTGTAATAAATAGTTCCTTTATTATTAGGATTATTTAAAGTAATATAAGAATTCTCTTTAACATAATTTGAATCTTTATTAATATAAACTGGTAAAAGCGTTTCTTTTTCTTTCATTTTAAAACTAACTGTTGCATCTTTACTATATGATTCATAATCTAGGTATTTTGCCTTAATTTTAAATGTGTAATTATTATCTTTTACAAAAAATTCAGAACTAATGATGGCTCTATTTTGATTTAAAGATACTTCTTTAATTAAGATATCATCTTTAAATATTTCTAAACTATATTCGGTAGCGTTATCTCCTCCCGTAAATGTTAGAGGTACATCTTGATAATCTAATAAAGCATCATTTTGAGGACTAACAATTGTAATATCACTTATTGGTGATGTGTTAGAATATAATGTAATTGAATTTATTTCAGTGTCGTTATCAAATAATTTAGCAGTTAATGTTTGAGTAAGACCATTAAAATATTTTTGTTTAATAATGTATTCATTATCTTTAATTTCCTCTTTATAAATTAAAATATTATTATCATATAATCCGATTTGATAATTTTTATTATCTTTATTTAATTCACCATCGATATATAATGTGTAGTCTTCATTGTTATCAAGTACTAAGTTATTATCTTTATTAAATGATGGTTCTGTATAAGTAAATTCATATGGATTTTTCACCGAAATACTTTCGCCATTTTTATCATAGGCATATATAACTAATTTATATTTTTCATCATATCTTAAATTGTTTAAATCAAATTCAACAATATTTTCAGTAGTTTTTTCATTAAAAATTATTTCGCTACTTTCATCATAAATTATTACTTCATAAACAGTTGCATTTTTTGTTTTTTCATATTCAAGATGATATTTAGTATTAACGTTTGTAAAATTTGTTATTTTAAAACTTTTTAAGAAATCATCACTATTTACGATAGAATAAGATGTAGCTAAAGAACCTATAAATAAGGTTATTAAAGCAATTAAAATAGTTCTTATTTTAAGTTTTCTTATCATTTAACTTCCTCTATTCTATTATAAATTATATAATATTTTTTAGAGAAAAAAAAGACTTTATGACAAGCTCATAAAATCTTTATTAACTAAATATTTTGAAAAGCATTTTTCTTTTTAGACACTACGTATCCAATAGATGCTAATAATAATGTACCACCAAGAATGTAATAATAATCTTCTACTCCAGTTGGAACATTATTTGGTGTTTTAGTATTGTTACATGCAATATATTGTTTATCTACAACTATAACTGGTTTAATTGA
>CANNTX010000088.1 GCA_947522695.1 uncultured Bacilli bacterium
GTTGAAGGGCAAATGGACGCTATTAGGGTATATACTTCAGGCTTTAAAAATGTTATTGCTTCAATGGGAACAGCTATCACAAGTAATCATATTAGCTTATTAAAGAAGCTTAATGCTAAAGTTATTCTAATGATGGATAATGATAATGCGGGAGAAAAAAGTACCATATTAAATGGTGAAGAATTAATAAAAAATAATATTGAAGTAAGTGTTGTAAGGTTAACTGGTGAAAAAGATCCTGATAGTTTTATATTAAAAAATGGGGCTGATGCATTTAGAGATGCTCTTAAAGGGGAAATATCATTTTTTGATTTTAAGTTAAGATATCTTAAGAAAGATAAAAATTTAAATAAAGCTGATGAATTAGCTGAGTATATTAATAAAATTATAGATGAACTTAATAAGTCAGATGATGATATTTTAAAGAGTGTTACAATTAATAAGATTGCTGAAGATTATAATATCGATAAAAGAATATTAGAAGGAAAGTTAGTTAAGACAATTTCTAAAGTTGATAATGTTGTTGTTAAAAGAAAAAGACCTAAATTAAATCAATATCATCAAGCGGCGGAAGCAATTCTTTATTTAATGATGAATGATCCTAAGTTTATAAGAAAATATAAGATAGAACTTAATTATTTTCCAGAAGAAAAATATAAATTGATTGCAAATGACATATTAGCATATAAAGAAATTAATGGAGAATTTGACATTGCAGACTTTATGACGTATATTAATGATTTGGAATACAAAGAAGATATTTATCGAATACTTAATGATTATCAAGACAAAATATTACCAGAGGAATTTGATAATTTTGTTGCTATAATAAATAAATGGATTAGAGAGAGTAAGATAGATAAATTAAAAGAACAGTTAAAAAATGAAACAGATGTTAAGAAACAGGAAGAATTAAATGATTTAATAATTAAAATTAAAAAAGGAAGTGAAGATTAATGGCTAAAGCTGTTAAAGAGATTAAAACATTTGAAGAAAGAAAATTAGAATTAATTGAGAAAGGTAAAAAAGAAGGGTTTATTACTTTTGAAGAACTAGCTAATAGTTTAAAAGGATTAGATATTGATAGTGATGCTTTAGATGAACTTTATAATGCTTTTTTAGAAAATGGAATAACAGTTATTTCTAATGAAGAAGAATCTTCAAGTGAAGAAGGTCCTGGAAAAATTAAAGAAGAAGAAGTAGAAATATTAAATGATGAAGATTTAACTAAAGATATTAATATTAATGATCCTGTTAGAATGTATTTAAAAGAAATTGGTAAGATTAGTTTGTTATCACCAGAGGAAGAAATGAATTTATCTATTAGAGTTGCTAATGGAGATCAAGAAGCTGCTAGATTACTTGCTGAATCTAATTTACGTTTAGTTGTATCTATTGCAAAGAGATATGTAGGACGTGGATTATTATTCTTAGATTTAATTCAAGAAGGTAATATTGGGTTAATGAAAGCAGTAGAAAAGTTTGATTATGATAAGGGATATAAATTTTCAACTTATGCTACTTGGTGGATTAGACAAGCAATTACAAGAGCGTTAGCTGATCAAGCTAGAACAAT
>CANNTX010000089.1 GCA_947522695.1 uncultured Bacilli bacterium
TTAACATTAACCTCTTTATAATCACTATCTTTTTTAACATTAAGTTTTATTTCTGATAAGCGATATAATTCAAATCCTTTTTCTTCTTTATATAAATCAATTAATGCCTCATTAATAACTAAAGCACTAACCTTATCATCATAAACATCAGCAATAGCATCATCTATTAAATTATACTTATTTGTTCTATATTTAATTTTATTATTTAAACTTTCTAATGCATTATCAATATATTCATCATTACCATATATTCCTAATGTTTTATCATTAAGAGCATCAACTTTTTTATACCTATCTTTAACTACATATATACCATATACTTCTGAATATTTATTATTATCAAATATATTATTAATAAAATCTAAAGAAAAGATCAAATAAATAGATATAAATGTTTCAACAATTATCATTAAAATACTTAAAAAAGTAACAAACAATTTAGTTATAACCAAAGATCTATGATTCAATTTATAAACTAAAAATAAACTAATTAATGTTAACCCCACAAATATACTAATTAAATAATTTAAAGGTAACATATTTAAATATATAATTGTACTAAATAAAAACACAGTTACAACAACTAAAATAAAAGATAATATTTTATGAAATAATTTATTATTACTTTTATTTTTAACTTTTTCTTTTTTTTCCATTTTTCTTCCACCTAACAATATAATAACATATAAATATTTATAAATAATAAAAAGTGCAAATAAGGACAATTTATTTACACTTTATTGTGATAACTTGCTATCTGATGTAATTGTTATATGACCAGCAAATCTACGAAGTTCTCCATCAGTTCCATATTGAGATTGAACATTATTTTCATCTTTAGGATAATTTAAAACAAAAGAATAATATTTAGTTCCAGCTGTTGTTTTACTTACACTTTCCTGATATAAACTTATTTCATAAAAATTACGATTAACAATTCCATTAGATAATGATGTAGTACAACCATTTCCTTGTGAATTACATTTAAATAACTGATAACTTAAGTAACTATTACCTGGTTCGTTTGCAATATCAAAATTACTTGAATCAACATAAAGATTTATACTATAATTATAAGTTTTAGAAGTTTTATTTATTGACGTTATTGAAAAATACTTATATCCACTCCACCCAGGCGCTATATTATTAGCATTAATATTGTTTTCTCCACCTTCAAAGCTATAACTAACAGAACCTGAATCAACTAAAATCGTGCTTGATGTTTCTAAATTACGAAGTGACATTGCAAAATATGAATAAGCAACTCCCACACCAAGAATTAATAACGTAATAAATAATGATATTGACAAAATTACTATTTTCTTTTTATAACTATTTTTATGCATCTACATCACTTCCAATTCTATATTACACTATCTATTTTACCAAAAATTTTGATAATTTCCATCATTTTTATAAAATTTATCCATTAAAACTACATATTCGAATGTTTTAAGTAATTCACTCTTAGAATAAATCATTGCTCTAACTCCACCAATATATGATAAACTTTCAGCAACATAGTAAGTATCACCATCTATT